>SHWL01000167.1 GCA_009693865.1 Acetobacteraceae bacterium
TCGGCCTGGATCGCGCGGACGATGAAGCGCAAGCCGCGCTGGCAGAAGGCTATGGGTTGGCGCTTCTCTGTCACGCCCCGGGGCGGCTGTTGGCTGACTACCACACAACGCAGGTGCCCTCCGGCCAGCGCGGCAGGCGCTTCGCCACACGGGCTGAGGAACTCGCCGCGCCCAAGCTCAACACCATCCTTTCGCGCCGCGATTATCGCAGCGGAGCGTGGCACCTCGGCGCGCTCTGGCCGCGTCACGGGTCCGTCCGGTGGCCACTTGAGGCGCTCGTCGCGGCGATGGAACGCCCCGGCTTCGTGCCTTATCTGGGCCGCAAGTCCTGTCCGCTCGGCCTGCCGTTGGGTCCACTCATCACCGAAGCCACGGACCCGCCGGCAGCGCTGCTTGCCCGCCACGCGGAAGGTCCAGAGGCCCGGTTGGAAGTTCCGCGAAGCCGGACCCTGCGCGCCACGCTCGCCGATGCGCCGGGCGAGGCGATCATCGTGCTCGACGCCGCCGATGCGGATCGGAACGACCCCCGGCTACGGCGCATTGAGGTGCGTCGGGACCAGCCACGGTCCCGTCGCCGCTGGCAGTTCGACCTGCGGGAGGAGGCGGTGCTGGGGGCAACGCCGTTATGAGCGAACTCTGGCTCTCCCGTGCCAGGCTGAAACGAGACGCGCCAGTGGCGGCACTGGCGCGATTGCTGGTGCCCGACGGCACTGCCCGAACAGGGGCCGCGCATCATCTTGTCTGGGCGATGTTCGCCGACGGCCCAGAACGCCAGCGCGATTTTCTGTGGCGTGAGGAGGGACCTGGCCGGTTCATGGCGCTGTCCCGTCGGCCGCCAGTCAATATCGAAGGTCTGTTTGAACTCGACTTTCAACCCTTCGCGCCGGTGTTGGCGCTGGGTGACCGGCTGAGTTTTACATTACGCGCAAACCCGGTGGTTGCGCGGGCCACCGCACCCGGCCAGCGGGGTAAGCGCCACGACGTAGTCATGGATGCACTCAAAACGATAGCGCCCGGACAGCGCGCGGAGGCCCGTCCGGACGCTGTTATCACGGCCGGACGGGCGTGGCTGGCGCGGCAGGGTGCGGCGCATGGGTTCAAGCCGGAGGGCGAGATAGCCGTGGATGGCTATGACCGCGTCGTCGTCGCGCGCGAGACCGGCAAGCCCGCCGTGTTCGGGATACTCGACATCAGCGGTGTTCTGACGGTCACGGACCCAATGCGATTTCTCGCGGCACAGGAAGCTGGGTTCGGTCGCGCTCGTGCCTTCGGTTGTGGCCTCATGCTGATCCGGCGAGCCAGATGACCGCCGCGCCGGCACAGATGCCTGGGTTGCCGCCGCCGCGACCCATTCCGATCCGCGAGCGGGCCTCGATTCTGTTCGTTGAGAAGGGGCGGCTCGATGTGCTCGATGGAGCCTTCGTCATGGTGGACGAGGGTGGTGTCCGGACGCACATTCCCATCGGCGGGCTGGCGTGCCTGATGCTGCAACCGGGGACCCGGACAAGCCATGCGGCGGTTGCCCTCGCAGCGCGTGCCGGGACGCTGCTGATCTGGGTCGGCGAGGCAGGAGTTCGGCTCTATGCCGCCGGACAACCTGGCGGCGCGCGGGCGGATCGGCTGCTGTTGCAAGCGCGGCTCGCACTGGACGACGAAGCTCGTCTGCGAGTCGTTCGCAAGATGTATGCATTGCGTTTCAATGAAGACGCGCCAGCGCGCCGGTCGGTCGATCAATTGCGCGGCATAGAGGGTGCGCGTGTGCGGGAGACGTATCGGCTTCTCGCACAACGTCACGGCGTGAAGTGGGAGGGGCGGAAGTACGACCCGACTGAGTGGTCGTCGGCTGACGTCGTGAACCGCTGCTTGTCGGCCGCGACGTCCGCGCTTTACGGAGTGACAGAGGCGGCGATACTCGCGGCCGGTTATGCGCCGGCCATTGGTTTCCTCCATAGCGGGAAGCCACAAAGCTTCGTCTATGACATCGCCGACATCCTGAAATTCGAGACGGTCGTGCCGGAAGCATTCCGTGTTGCCGCCGCGACCCAGCAAGGCAAGCCGCTGGATGGGCGCCCGGTTGTCGATCCAGTCGCGGAGGTGCGGCGTCGCTGCCGTGACTCGTTCAGGCGGGCCGACGTACTCGGGCGACTGATACCCCTGATCGAGGTGGTATTGTCAGCGGGTGGCCTGCCGCTTCCAGAAACATCACCCGAGGCAATGCCGGTCGCCTTCGACGGGCCGAGGGAGACCGGAGATGCTGGTCATCGTGGTTGAAAACGCCCCGCCGCGGTTACGTGGACGCCTGGCCGTGTGGCTTCTGGAGGTACGAGCCGGAGTCTATATCGGAGACTACGGGCGACGAGTGCGGGAAATGATCTGGGGCGAGGTCACCGCGTACATTGAAGACGGCAACGCCGTGATAGCCTGGTCCGCGCCCAATGAGGTCGGCTACCACTTCGATACCTGTGGAAAGAATCGTCGGGTGCCGGTCGATCTGGATGGGTTTCGGCTGGTGAGTTTCGGTCCCGAAGCCTCATTGCCAATGGCGCTTGGACCGGCCGCTGATCCTGGGCGTCGCCGCGGTGGGGCGGGACATTAAGAACATTTGTTCCGCGCGGTAGGTTCTTTGACAATCGAATCTGCGATGATAATCAAGACCTTCCAGGAAGAGTGTTCCCCGCGCATGCGGGGATGAACCGACTTTCCAAACTACTCGCACAGAGCGACGGGCGTGTTCCCCGCGCATGCGGGGATGAACCGTCCCAATGCGTTGATCGCCTGATGAATATCAAGTGTTCCCCGCGCATGCGGGGATGAACCGAAGGCGGCCCGGGGTGTTGGTCGGAGGCGAACGTGTTCCCCGCGCATGCGGGGATGAACCGTTCAGAACGATGGCGGAGGCCGAGGCGTATCTGTGTTCCCCGCGCATGCGGGGATGAACCGCGATCGGCCGTTGCGTGGTCTGGATTGACGAGGTGTTCCCCGCGCATGCGGGGATGAACCGAGACCCCTGCCACCCCGACCGAGACCCGCGCGGTGTTCCCCGCGCATGCGGGGATGAACCGGAAAGGCTGGCGGCCCGGGATTAGCGGGCCGCGTGTTCCCCGCGCATGCGGGGATGAACCGCAGGGCGATTAGATCGGCCGGCGGGGGTGTGGGTGTTCCCCGCGCATGCGGGGATGAACCGCATCAATCTCGACCCTTCACATTCTGTCCGCAGCGTTTTCCGTGCCACAGGGAATGCGCCAGAGTTCTCGTTATCCTCGCAAATATCCCGGTTATCGTCCGCCAGATACAGGCGGCGGGCGCGACCACGGGCCGGGCGATTGCCGCCGCCCTGAATGCACGGGGTATCCGCACGGCACGCGGCGGGGCGTGGTATGACTCGACCGTGCGGAACCTGTTGGCGCGCTGAAGCCAAGAATCCCGGTGGCGACAATGAGGACTAGTCCGCCTTCGTTCGCGCCCGTCCACAACCGGCTTACTTGGTAAGGTTCTTGGTAAGTCTGGCGAAAGATCGTCAAGGCATCCGTCAAAATCACACTAAGGCATTGAAATAATATGGCGTCCCGTACGAGATTCGAACTCGTGTTACCGCCGTGAAAGGGCGGTGTCCTGGGCCTCTAGACGAACGGGACCGGCCGGAGCAGGCGGCGGTGGGTAGCCGACCACCCCGCGCAGGTCAAGCGACAGCCGCGTCCGAGATGATGAAGCCCGGGTTTTCCGCTCCGTTCCAGGCTTCGACCCGCAGATACCCCGCCAGATGCAAGGGAACCCGATCCCGGCTCAACAATGCGTCGGCCAGCGCGCCGTCCCGAGCCCGGAACAACATCCCCTTCAGCCTGGGGCCACCGCCCTCGCCTTCCAGGAACACGCGGATCGAGGCCTGATCCTTGCCGACCCGGTCCGCGCGAATGACCCGGGCGCGTTGCAACACCAGAACCGGTTCCTCGTTTCCCGCGCCGAAGGGGGCCAACCGCTCCACCTGCCTCGCGAGGTCGATCGTCGCGCCGGGCACCGACAGCGCGCCCTCCACCAGCAGATCCACGGCACTGGGCAATCCAGCAGCCGCCGCCAGCCGTTCATTCAGGAATATCCGAAAATCCTCGACCCGGTCCGCGGCGCAGGAGAAGCCGGCCGCCATCGGATGTCCGCCGCCGGTTGCCAGAATCCCCGACTGGCGCGCCGCGATGACCGCCCCGCCCAGATCGATACCGGGAACCGACCGGCCGGAGCCCTTGGCCATCCCAGCCGCGATCCCCGCCACACAGGCTGGCCGATTGAACCGCTCCTTGATCCGGCCGGAGACGATCCCGACGACGCCGGGATGCCACCCCTCCCCCGCGACGACCAGGACCGCGTCGCCCGCCGCCGCCTGGAGGGACGCGGCGTGCATGGCGGCCTCCAGCATCTCCGCCTCGACGTCCTGGCGCTGGCGGTTGATGCCGTCCAGGCGCTCGGCCAGAGCCAGGGCCTCGATGCGGTCCTCGCACAGCAGAAGGCGCAAGCCGAGGTCGGCCTCGTTGATGCGGCCGGCGGCGTTGATGCGGGGGCCGAGAGCGAAGCCGCAGGTGAAGGCCGACAGTTTATCGCGCGCCTGGGTTACCTCCAGCAGCGCGGCGACGCCGGGACGGGCGCGGCGGGCCATGATTCGAAGACCCTGAAAGACCAGGGCCCGGTTCACCCCGGATAAAGGCATCACGTCGCAGACGGTGGCGAGCGCAACGAGGTCCAGCAGTCCCATCAGGTCGGGTTCCGTCCGCCTGGCGAAGAAGCCGCGCCGCCGCAATGTCCGGGTCGCCGCGACCACGGTCAGGAACGACACGCCCGCCGCGCAAAGTGTCGTCAGTCCCGAGGTGTCGTCCAGCCGGTTCGGATTGACCGTTGCCAGAATCGCGGGCGGCGGGCCGTCGGCCTTGTGATGGTCCAGAATGACGGCGTCGGCGCGGCCCGTCAGGACCGACAGGGCGTCGCTTGCCGCGGTGCCGCAATCGACGCAAACGATCAGCCGCGCGCCCCGCTCGACCAGCCCGAGCAGCGCCGGAGCGTTGGGTCCGTAGCCTTCCTTCATCCGGTCGGGCACGTGATGCAGGGTCACGCAACCCAGGGAACGGAGCCATGTGACCATCAACGCGGCGCTGCACGCGCCATCGACGTCGTAGTCGCCGAAGACGCCTACCGTTTCCGCCGCCATCACCGCGTCGGCCAGGCGTTCCGCGGCGGCGTCCATGTCGATCAGGCACGATGGGTCGGGCAACAGCGCGCGCAGCGTGGGTTCAAGGAAATTCACCGCCGCTTCGACGCCGACACCGCGAGTGGCCAGCAGCCGGCCAACCATGTCGGGAACTTCCAGCCGTTGCGCGATACCCAGGGCGACGCGGTCGTTGGTGTCACCGTCGGGGCTACCGCGAGGCATCCAGCGGCGGCCGCTCAGACCCCGCTCGACGCCGAACGCGGCCAAGGACTTACGGCGCCTCCCACCAGGTCTTCTGCGCGAAGTTGTGATGGCCCTCAATGTAGCGGACGGTGCCGGAGCGGCTGCGCATGACCACGGAATGGGTCACCGCGCCGCCGCTGAACCGCCGCACGCCGCGCAGCATGGCGCCAGTTGTCACCCCGGTCGCGGCGAACATCACATCGCCCTTGGCCATTTCCTCGCACGTGAAACAGCGGTTCGGGTCGGCGTGGCCCATCTGGCGGACACGTTCGCGCTGGGATTCTTCCTCGTACATCAGACGCCCCTGCATCTGGCCGCCGATGCAGCGCAGGGCCGCCGCCGCCAGCACGCCCTCGGGCGCGCCGCCGGAGCCGAGGTAAATGTCGATCAGAGATTCCGGCTGCGTCGTGGCGATCACGCCCGCGACGTCGCCATCGCTGATCAGCGTGATCCGCGCCCCGGCCTCGCGGGTTTTGGCGATCAGTTCCTTGTGCCGGTCGCGATCGAGGATGCAGGCCATCAGGTCGGACACCTCGCACTTCTTGGCGCGCGCGAGATTTCGCAGGTTGGTGGCGACAGAGTCATCGAGGTTGATCACGCCCGCGGGCAAGCCGCCGCCGACGGCGATCTTGTCCATGTAGATATCGGGGGCATGGAGGAAATTGCCGTGCTCGGCCAGCGCCACAGTGGCGATCGCGTTGGGGCCACCCTTTGAGGTCAGCGTCGTGCCTTCCAGCGGGTCGACGGCGATGTCCATCATCGGGCCGCCGGCGCCGACCTTTTCACCGATGAACAGCATCGGCGCCTCATCCATCTCCCCCTCGCCGATCACCACGGTGCCGGAGATCTGGACCGAGTCGAAGGCCTTCCGCATGGCCTCCACAGCCGCGCCATCAGCCTCGTTCTTTTTGCCGATGCCGATCCATTTGGACGCGGCAAGGGCGGCGGCCTCGGTCACCCGGACCAGTTCCAGCGCGAGGTTGCGGTCGGTGACGTCGCCGGGCGACGGTTTGGCGTTGTCCATGGTTTTCCCTCCTGACCATCGAGTCTCACCCGAACCTAGCACGGGTTGGGCGAATGTCAGGAGGTTCCGTTGCCCTATGTGGGGGAAAGCTGGACCGTGGCGATCCCCTGGGCGGTGATGCCCAGGATGCGGGCCGCTCCGGCGGACAGATCGAGAACCCGGCGGCGGGATGGCAGGCGGTCATTGACGGTCACAATCAGCGTGCGGCCTGTCTCAACCACGGTGACCCGGATTTTCGTACCCATTGGCAGGCAGGGGTGCGCGGCGGTCATGGCCCACATATCGAACACCTCGCCATTCGCGGTCCGGCGTCCCTGGAAGCCGGGACCATAGTACGAGGCGATGCCGGTCTGACCGTTCATGGCTGAGCAAGCCTGAGCGGTGCCGGTGAAAGCGGAACAAAGAATGGCGACAGTGGCGAGGGGTGAGATCAAATAGTGGAGAATCTCACGCGACGGACGCGCAACGAAGTTGACAGTAGAAAGCAGTAGCGTCGATATGGTTGATAACAAAGCAAAATATCTCCTGATCGGTTGCAGCCGAAACGACGGCTCCTATCCTCGGGTTGGCGCCAATGTGGCAAGATTAAGGCCACGCCATTGCTTGCTGAACGGCGTATCTTTCCATGGTTGGACGAATTCGACTTGCTTGGCAACCCTTAAAGACTCGGGTCGTGTGACGCAACGCGATGGGGGCTCGGACGTCACCCGCTCGTCCGACTCCTGAATGGAAGCAGCGGGAGGCACGGCGAGGGGTTTCAGGGCGCCGATACCGCCGCGCGGATAGTCCCCTGAGGGCATGGTTGACCTCAGCCCAGGGCGCGGGAGTGCCCCGGCTGATCGTGCCGGGGCGCGTCCGGGATTACTTCAAATCGGCGGCGACCTTGTCGATGGCGGCCTTGGCGCAGACCTCATCCTTTTCCCCGCCCGGCGCGCCGGACACTCCGATCGCCCCGATCGTGTCGTCGCCCACCATGATCGGCAACGCTCCCTGGGCCGCGACGACGCCGGAGAGGAACACCGCCCCGGTTTGCGGGTTTTCCTTGTAGCGCTTCACCATCTCGCCCGAGGGGATGCGGAAGGTGCGCGAGGTGTAGGCCTTGCGCATGCTGTTTTCCATCGTGTGCGGCCCGGTGCCGTCGCCGCGAACCTGCACCAGGACCTCGGCGTTGCGGCCGACCACGGTCACGGAGACGCGATAGCCGTTGGCGGTGCAGGTCGAGATCGCGGTCTGTGCCATGGTGAGGACCATGGCGGTTGACAGGTCTTTATGGGCAATCAACTGGGCTTGCGCGGGCGCGGCCAGCGCGCAGGCGATGCCGATCGCGGCGAGACGGTGGATCGTGGGCATGGTTGTTCTCCCTTGCGCGGACCGGTTCAAGCGCCGGACTGGGGGGAGGCTACCGCGGTTTCGCTTGGTCTGGACAGCGGGGGTCGTTACGTCTGGCGGGGCCGGCTTCGGCAGCCCCGAAGTAATGAACCTTGATGGCCGTGGAAGTATCCGATGGTTACCAGTCACGTCCGGACGCCCACCACTGAACCTCAGCCGAATGTCACTCCAACTTCCGTTTCGGTGGCGGCGGCGTCGGATACCGCCCCATCTTATTGTTCCAATAAGCCCAGGAACGCGGGTCGATGATGCCGGGAGGTGCTTTGTCGAGCGCCTCGCGGAAACCCTCGTCCGAAACGTGGCGGCTCAGCAACTCCATCTCCTCATGGGTGGCGGAGGCCATGGCATAGGCCATAAAACGGATCGGATCGGCGAGCGCGACGGCCGGCGTTTCGAACCAGACAATCCGGCGGGCGGCGGCCTCGGTTTCAGGGGTGAGGGGGATGGGTTTCACCGGCGTGACGGCCTGGGACGGACAATCCTGGGCAACTGGCTGAGGTCGACCTCGCGCGAAGCTTTCGCCAGACGATCCTTCACTGCCATGGGCAGACGGCGCAGAGTTCCATCTCCGAAATATGACAGGGCTTTGAGGGTGACCTGTGGGTTGAACCTCGTCCCGTAAATCGCTCGCGCGGCGGCAAGCGCGGTCGGCAGGTCGATCCGGCCGTCGCGCAAGATGGCGTCGATGTCGACATAATCCTTTGCCTCGGCTCGCTGTTGCACCACCGATGCCTTGGTTCCCGCGAGGTCAAGGAGTGATGCGATCCGCACGCCGTTACCAGGTGCGACATGCGGCGTCATGAGGCGCGGTAGACGCGGCACTCCAAAAAACGAGAGTTTCACCGGGCCGCCCCGATCAATCATAACGGTCAAAGTGTTTGGTTCTTGATGCGTGACGACCGCCTGGAGCAGGAACGGCACGAGCGCGGTCAGGCGTTGCGGTTCGAATGGCCGATCGCCGAAGAAGTCGAAATCGATGGACTGGCGGTGCCCGAGATGCAACGCGATCGCCGTGCCGCCATACAGCACAAATTCCGCGGGAACGGCGGCCAGTTCATCCCAAAACCGGCGCCGCGGCGCGGGGAGGATATCCAGGCACGGAATGAAGCCCTCGGTCATGACTCGCTAAAGCGACGCCCAACAACCAACGCTTCAAGCCCGCTCCTCTTTCTTACGTCATCCCCGGACTTGTTCCGGGGATGACGTAAGAAAGAGGAGCGGGTCGATTCTTTTAATGTCGGGCATCGCCAAAGGATAGCATGATTTGAGCCGTTGTCCGCACGCTCTTCCCCGTTTCCTGCAATTCTCATTATGGCTGCTGACCTCTCCCAAATCGTCATCCTCCGGCGCGACCGGAGGATCCGGAGCGGCACCACGCCTTGCTTTCCGGCGCTATTATACGCGGATATGTGCCGCTACCGATCCTCCGGTCACGCCGGAGGATGACG
>SHWL01000168.1 GCA_009693865.1 Acetobacteraceae bacterium
AAGATCGATCAGTCGTTTGTCCGCGAACAGCACCGCGATCCCAAGGCCCGCGCGATCGTGGAAGCCATTCTGGCGATGAGCGAGCATATCGGACTGACCGTCACCGCTGAAGGCGTGGAAACCGCGGCGCAGCTGACCATGTTGCGCGATCAGGGATGTCCCCTGATCCAGGGTTACCTCATTGGGATGCCAAACCCGGCCCACAAGGCCTTGGCGCTCCTGCGTGAGAACCAGGACCGCGAGAGAACGACCGCCGATCTTTTGCTTTGACCGGGCCGGGGCCGCGATCCAGTGGGAGCCTTATGAAGAAACCGGGTCAGAAGCGCCCTGCCGTTCGTCATATCGGCTGTTGAGTCAGACTATGGCCATGGATCCGGATCCAATCCATTCGCGACACGCCACGCCTTTGTGAACGCGCTTCTTCCCTGAACCGACATCGTTCGCTTTGCTGGTAGGGCCCGGTGCCTCACGCCTTCGATCACCATTGGAACCGACAGGGATCGGCCTTGATGTTTGGCGTCGACCGCCACCAGATCTCCCATATAGAATCCGACCGGGCTACCCTCGAAACAGAGGATCACATCGCCGGGTTGGTTGATGATTTCGTGGATCGAATAGCCTTGTCCAAGAGTCCTGATCAATGGACCGGGCATCGCGGCGTGGCCGCTCTGGGTGTCCTGGAACGAATCGGCCGGCGCGGGGATGATCTCCGCATGGTCGCTACACAAAAATTCATCCAGGGTCAGACTGGTCAGTTCCATGTTCTGGCCTCCCTCATGGCACGCATGATTTAATGAACGCCCGGACACCCCGCCCCGCGACGAACCGGGCGTCCGGGCGCGGGTTCATGCCTTGTTCCACGTCACGCGGGAATCGGAGCCCGGTCGAGGCTTGAAGAACACCCGGAATTTCCATGGATTCGCTGCGTTCGAACTGGTGCTGCTGGAGGGGATCGAACTCTCGACCTCTCCCTTACCAAGGGAGTGCTCTACCACTGAGCTACAGCAGCGCCGGGGCATTGGCCGCGTTCATAGTGGTTCGGCTTCACCCCAGCAAGCCCTTCATCAGGCCCGCGGGAGGACCGAGCCCGGCGAATAAGATCGCCACCGGCGCCCTCGGGTAACACTTCGTTAAACCTTCTCGCGTCCTATGCGGCGTCCAGACTTCAGGATCGCCACGACATGCATGATATCGCCGCCGCGGAGGCGCCTCCAAAGGTGTCGCCGGCCGAACTGCTTCAGGGCGCCCTCCTGGACAGCCGTCAGAGATGGCGCGACCTCGTCAGTCTGGTCGCGGATTTCGTGTTTGAGACGGACGAATGGGGTTGCTTCACCATGGCCGGTCCCGACCCCGCTCTCGCCTGGGACGTCAGTACTCTCATGGGCCAGTCATCGGCCTCGCTCCTCGCCGAAGGCGGGGGTGGCGTGTTCAACCCGTTTCGCGTCACCGCCCGGGTCCGCCATCGCCGGGCCTGGTTGAAGCGTGGAGATGGTGGCATCGCGTGCATTATGTTTTGCGCCGCGCCGATCTGGGACGTCGCGGGAAGGGTGACCGGCGCGCGCGGCATCGGGATCGATATGACCGAACTCGACGGCCAGGCCGCGCAGGTGGCGGCCACGCTGCGGCGGGCGGAGGTTCTGGATCACATCCTTTGGCGCATGGGCCAGGAGGTCATGGCACCACGCATGATGGCCGCCGCCCTCGATGCGCTCACCAATGCCCTGGGCGCGGAAGGCGCGGCGGTTCTGCTGCTGCCATCCGGCGAAACCGGCGGCAGGCTGGCGCATGTGACCGGCACCGGGGTCGAGGCGGTGATCGATACCGCGGTCAGTCAACTGCGGAGCGGCGAAACCGGTCCCACCCAGATCCCGGCGCCCGGTGGCAACCCGGTTCTGTGCGTCGTCTGCAAGACGAAATCCAGCGAAAAAACCGGCCTTATCGTCTGGCGAGGCGCCACCGGGCGGGCCTGGGATCGCGACGACAGCCTGTTGATCGCGTCCGCGTCCAATATTGTCCGGATGGTGCTGGAGCACGACGCCGTTCAGTACGAAATGGCCTCGCAGGCCCGCACCGATTCACTGACCGGCCTGCTCAACCGCCGCGCGTTCCTGGAGGAGGTGGAGCGGCATGTCACCCGCCTGGACCGGGAATTGCAGCCCGGGACGTTGATCTTCGCTGACCTCGATCATTTCAAACCGGTCAACGACCGTCTGGGTCACGAAACCGGGGATCGGGTTCTGCAGGTGACCGCCGCGTTGCTTCGGAAGACGTTTCGTCCCGGCGACCTCGTTGCTCGGCTTGGAGGCGATGAGTTCGCGGTCTGGCTGAATGGCGCGGATCATATGACCGCGGCGGAGCGGGCTGAATTCCTGCGCGATGCCGTGCCACGCGAGCTGACCGGGATCATCGGCCCGGACGGACCGCGCCTGACCATGTCGATCGGGATCGCCAGCCGTGAGCCCGGCACCGCGGAGCCGCTCGACAGCGTGATGCGCCGCGCCGACATGGCGATGTATGAGGTCAAGCGCGGCGGGCGAGGGCATTGGCGGGTTTCGTTACGGAAGCGGTCTTGATATGGAGTTAGACGAGACAACCCGCGTCCGTCTCAGCGCGCGATCCGGCACGACGCCGGAGGTGCTTCGAAAGCTGGCGGCGGATCCCTCGGTGACCGTCCGCGCGGCGCTGGCGTTGAATTCCGCCACGCCGGCCGAAACCGACGCCGCGTTGGCCCGCGATCCGGATGAACGAGTGCGTACGCTGATTGCCCGGAAGCTGGGGGCGTTGGCGCCGTCTTTGTCCTCTGGCGCGCGCACCCGGCTGCAACGGGAGACGCTGGAAACACTCACTTCGCTCGCTGGGGACGAGGCCGCGCGGGTTCGCGCCGCGATCGCCGATGCGGTCAAAGACATGGCTGACGTGCCGCGCGCCATGATCCTGCGGCTGGCGGGCGATGAGTCGGTGATGGTTTGCGAACCGGTCATCCGGTTCTCGCCGTTGTTGACGCCGGAAGACCTCGTCGCTTTGGTGGCCGCGGCGCCGTCGGCGGGCACGCGGTTGGCGGTGGCCCGGAGGGCATCGCTCGATCCGGGGGTCAGCGATGCGCTGGTGGCCAACGGGACCGACGATGTGATCCTCGCGCTGTTGATGAATGGATCGGCGGGAATTCGGGAAGCCACATTGGACGCGTTGGCGGAGCGGTCGGCCGGGCACAGTGCCTGGCACGCACCGCTGGTTCGCCGTCCGGCATTATCCGCTCGGGCGGTGGTGACTCTCTCGCGAATCGTCGCGGATCATTTGTTGGCGGTGCTGGCGGAGCGAGGCGACCTGGCGCCGGACGTGGCATTGGAGCTACGCGCATACATGTCCGCGCGGCTTGACCTCTCGCTCCGGGACGATGAGCCCCCGGGCCTGACCGGTACTCAAACGGAGGCTGATCTGTTGGCGGCGGCGCGTGATGGGGATTCCGCGAAAGCCGCCGAGATTCTCGCTTTGGCCGCCGATGTGCCACTGTCGGCGGTACGGCGCGCCGCGACGTTACGCAGCGCGAAGGGCCTGGTGAGCCTGGTCTGGAAGGCGGGGTTCACGATGACGTCGGCTTACGCCATGCAGATCCTGCTGGCTCGGCTGCCCCCGGGCATGGCGTTGGAAGGCGGGTCGGGCAACAGTTTTCCCTTGTCCGCACAGGAAATGCGCTGGCAACTGGATTTTCTGTCTGACGGCGGACGCTGAATGGCGGGCGGGACATCTGGCGGAAATGGTGGTGGAGCTGAGGGGAATCGAACCCCTGACCTCCTCATTGCGAACGAGGCGCTCTCCCAACTGAGCTACAGCCCCATCCCGCCAGTCACATGGCCTGTCCTGGGCCGCGGCCCAGGGTTTCGGCGCGGGCGCAAAATGGTGGCATGGGGTGGCAGTGTCAACTCGGAAACAGCATTGGGCGAGGGGTGGTCATGGGATCCTTGCGCGCCGCCGCGATCGGGACCGTACTGCTTACGCGATCTGTCTTTGCCCGGTCTCGGAGGCACGCGCGATCATATCCAGCAACCGGTGCCGCGTGACCGCCGCGTCGAAACCTGGGCTGACCCGCGTGCCGTCCCGAATACCCTGAGCCAGCCGTGCGTAAAGTTGCGCGACATTGTACGGCGAACCTTCGGGAACCGTGTCCGGCACCCAACGGTACTTCGCCGGGATCGCCATCTCCTCCAACGGCACACCTGCGCCGCGCGCCCCTCGCACGGTCAGTTCCTGACGCTGGGTCGAGGCGCGAGACGTGGCGGCGAGAACGAGGTCGCCGTCTTCGCCGTGGATCTCGAATAAAAATTCGTGCCCGCGTGTCATGCCGCCGCGGACCTGGCAGGAGACGACCGCGCCATCGCCCACGATGCCGCTGACGACAAGCTGATCGGGCACGTTCTTGGCGACCATTTCCCCGGTGCCCTGCAACGGGATGTGGTCGCGCTGACTGACCGCGAACGCGGAAAGCTCACGAAATTCGCCAAGGCAATGACAGAGCGCGTCGAGATTGTGACCACCGGTGATCGTCATCAGGTTGGCCCCGTTGGCGCGGTCGGTCTGATAAGCGCGATCGATCATTTTCCCCCAGTTGCCGGCATTCACGAACAGCGTGCCCGACAATACGCGGCCGATATGACCATCGGCGATCAGATCCTTCACGTAGTTGATCGCCGGCGAGGCCTGGCCTTGCAAACCGACCGCATGCCGGACGCCCTTCTGGTCGGCCGCGTCGCGCAGGCGAATGGCTTCCTCGGTATTCCGGCCAAGCGGCCACTCGCAATAAACGTGTTTGCCGGCGTCGATGGCGGCCATCACCGGCTGGTAATGATCTGGCACTTTCACGCTGACGGTGACGAGATCGACATCGGGATGCGCCGCGAGTTTCGCGGGATCGGCGAACGCCAGAGACACACCGTAATGTTTCGCCGCCGCCTCGGCGGACGCCTGGTTGGATGTGCAAACGGCGACAATTTCGAAATCGGGCAGCGCCTGGAGCGCGGGGATGTGGGAGATCGAGGCGAAGCTTCGTGTTGGACTCGCTCCTACGATGCCGACGCGAATTTTGCTGGTCATGACGGTATTTCCTTCCGTGATCGCGGCGGTATCACCGCGCCGGCTTGGGCGGCAGATCGATTTTCAACGACAATTCCTTCAACCGCGCGGCCGATACCTCCGCGGGCGCGCCCATCAGCAAATCCTCGCCCTGCTGGTTCAGCGGGAACAGGATGACCTCGCGGATGTTCGGCTCGTCCGCTAGTAACATGACAATCCGATCGATGCCGGGCGCTGAGCCGCCGTGCGGCGGCGCGCCGTACCGGAACGCGTTCAGCATGCCGCTGAATCGCGCTTCGACGTCCTCGGCCTTGTACCCCGCGATCGCGAAGGCCCTCAGCATGATGTCCGGGCGATGGTTCCGGATCGCGCCCGAAGAAAGTTCGATCCCGTTGCACACGATATCGTACTGGTACGCCTTGATGGTCAGCGGATCCTGAGAGTTCAGCGCCTCCAACCCGCCTTGGGGCATGCTGAACGGATTGTGGCTGAAGTCGATCTGTTTGGTTTCCTCGTTCAGTTCGTACATCGGAAAATCCGTGATCCAGCAGAACCGGAACGCGTTCTTTTCCGACAAATCGAGTTCCTCGGCGAGCCGCGCACGCACGACTCCGGCGAATTTTTCGGCCACATCCTTCTTGCCGCCGACAAAAAACACCGCATCTCCGGCATTCAGACCGCATGCGACACGGATTGCCTCGGCGCGATCGGGTTCCAGGTTGCGCGCGATCGGCCCTTTCGGACCTTCCGCGTCGTAAACGATATATCCCAACCCACCGTGACCCTCCGCGCGCGCCCATTCATTGAGCTTATCGAAGAAGCTGCGCGGCTGGCTGGCGGCGCCGGGCGCCGGAACAGCCCGGACAATCCCACCCGAGGCGGCGATCCGCGCGAACAGCCCAAAGCCCGACCGGGAATACTGCGCGGTCACATCCGCGATGCGCAACGGATTGCGCAGATCCGGCTTGTCGGATCCGAATTCCAGCATCGCCGTATCGTACGGGATTTGCGGGAACGGTGCGGGCGTCACCGCGCGGCCCTCGCCAAATTCCTCGAACACGCCCGCCATTACCGGTTCGATTGTCGCGAATACGTCTTCCTGGGTGACGTAACTCATTTCGAAGTCGAGCTGATAGAACTCGCCGGGGGAGCGGTCGGCCCGGGACGCCTCATCGCGAAAACACGGGGCAATCTGAAAGTATTTGTCGAAGCCCGCGACCATCAGCAATTGCTTGAACTGCTGCGGCGCCTGCGGCAGCGCGTAGAACTTGCCGGGGTGCATGCGCGCGGGTACGAGGAAGTCACGCGCGCCCTCGGGGCTGGAAGCGGTCAGGATCGGCGTCTGGAACTCCATGAACCCCTGATCGATCATGCGCCGCCGGATCGAGGTGATGACGTTCGACCGCAGCATCATGTTGCGATGGGTTTTCTCCCGCCGCAGATCGATGAAGCGGTAGCGGAGGCGAATGTCCTCGGGGAATTTTTCTTCGCCCGCGACCTGCATCGGCAACACCTCGGCAGTGGATTGCACCACCAGCGCATCGACGCGTAGCTCGATCTCGCCCGTCGGCAGTTTCGGGTTCAGCGTGCCTTCCTCGCGCGCGACGAGGGTGCCGGTGACGGTGATCACGCTCTCCGGCCGGACGGCCTCGGCCGCGGCGAAGACGGGTGAGCCAGCCGCGAACACGCATTGCACGATCCCGTAGTGGTCGCGCAGATCGATGAACAGCAACCCGCCATGGTCGCGTTTGGCATGCACCCAGCCGGACAGGCGGGCGGTCAGACCAGCGTCCGTGGCGCGCGGGGCGCCACAGGTATGCGAACGGTAGGGGTGCATCGAGACAATATCCTGACAAGCCTGGCGGCGGCGCCGCGGGAGAAAAGACCGCGCCCAGGCGGAAGGTCAAGCGTGGGGCGGAGAAGCATCGGGGTTTCACCCCGCGCCCCGACCAAGAGGCTCTGCCTCTTGGAACTCCGCCAAGGGCAGTGGCCCTTGGAACCATGACTTTTGGTTGGGGAGTGGGAGAGGGCCTACGGGCATGTTCAAACATCTCGGTAGGCCCTCTCCCACTCCCCAACCAACGAATCGCGGTCCAGGGACCGTGTCCCTGGCGGGTCCGAGGGCGGAGCCCTCGTGCTGCTCCACGTCCAACCCACTCCCGCCCGCACTGGTCTTTGCGACATACAAGTGTAAAACCGCCCAATGTCCCGACACCAAATTCCCGATTTTCCGCCGCCGGCCATCATCACCGACACCGACGCGCTGACCACGCTGTGCCAGAGGCTGGCGCGCGAGTCCTTCGTCACGGTCGATACCGAGTTCATGCGGGAACGCACGTATTATCCCGAACTGTGCCTCGTGCAGCTCGCGGGCGAGACCGAGGTCGCGATCGTCGACGCCACCGCCACCAGCCTCGATCTTGCCCCCCTGGGCGAATTGCTGGCCGATCCCGGCGTGGTCAAGGTGTTCCACGCGGCGCGCCAGGACGTGGAGATCTTCGTGCAGAAATTCGGCGCGGTGCCGGCGCCGCTGTTCGACACCCAGGTCGCGGCGATGGTGGCCGGATTTGGCGACCAGGTCGGATACGACTCGCTGGTGTCCGGCCTGACCGGCGGCTCGATCGACAAGGCACACCGGTTCAGCGATTGGTCCGCGCGCCCCTTGTCGCTGGCGCAGTTGGACTATGCGGCGGCGGACGTGACGTGGTTGCGGATCGTCTACCGCAAGTTGCGGGCCCGGCTCGAAGAGGAAGGCCGCCTGGCCTGGGTTGGCGAGGAAATGGCGATTCTGGCCAACCCGAACACTTATCGCACCGATCCCGAAACCGCGTGGGAACGGTTGAAGGTCCGCGGCAACAACCGCCGTTTCCTGGCCCTGGTGCGCGCCCTCGCCGCGTGGCGGGAGCAGGAGGCGCAGCGGATTAACATTCCCCGCCAGCGCCTGTTGAAAGACGAGACGTTGACGGAAATCGCCGCCATCGCGCCTGACAGCGCCGAGGCCTTGTCGCGTGCCCGGGGCATCACCCGTGGTTTCGCCGAGGGCCGCACGGGCGCGTCGTTACTGGAGGTAGTGGCGGCGGCGCGCGCGGTCCCGGACGCCGGTTTGCCTGCGTCGCCGCATCAGCGCGATGCCGTCAAACCCTCGGCGGCGCTGGTGCAATTATTGAAGGTTTTGCTGGCCGCGCGGTGCGAGGAGCACGCGGTCGCGCCGAAGCTGATCGCATCCTCGGACGATATCGAGCGGATTGCGTCGGACGACACAAGCGATATCCCGGCCTTGAAGGGCTGGCGGCGCGTCGTATTTGGCGACGACGCGATCGCGTTGCGTGAGGGACGGGTGGCTTTGGGGGTCGATGGCAGGCGCATCCGATTGATCCCGGTCGCCTGACCAGGATCGATCGGACGCCGAGGCTGTTTGGATCAGGCGACCAGGCGCGAAATCGTGCTGTGGCTGACGTTGTACGACTCGGCGATCGTCGCGAGGGTTTCGCCCCGCTTCCGCCTGCGCAACGCGTCCTGTTCCTGCTTCGGGGTCAGTTTCGGCTTGCGGCCAAGCTTCACGCCCCGCGCGACGGCCCGCGCCTGGCCGGCCTCGGTGCGGGCGCTGCGCACGTCGCGTTCGAACGCGGTGATCCCTTCCAGCATGGTCAGCAACCGCGCGCCGCGCAGGCTGGTGTCCGCCCAGGGGTCGGCCAGGGAGCGGAAGACGGCTTTGCGGTCGGTGATGGCGGTCAGCGTGCTGACCAGATCGAGCGTGGAATCCGCGATCTGGTTGAGTCTGGCGACAATGAGCACGTCCCCAGAGTTGAGTTCCCCAATCGCGCGCCTGCGGCGGACACGTTCCGTCTTCGCCGTACCGCGCGTGTCGCGATGGATTTTCTCACAACCCGCGGCTTTGAGTTGCGCCGAGACGTCCTGGCTGTCGGACGAAGAAATCATGTAGCCGTGGATCATTGTTCTGTTCCATGTTAAATCGGATCCGATTTCGCCTCGACCGATTAGTGAAGACTTTAGGCCCAATGGCGGATCAACGCCAGTGAATTGTGACCATCGGGTGCGAACCAAAGTTGTGCGCTCAAGCGGCGACGTCCAGTGACATTTCTGGGCGGTTGAAATTGGCATTTGCGGGCGGGTTGGCAGCGAGCCTCGCCCAATAGGCGTCCCAATCTCCGTTCAGGCGGTTGATCCGCAACGCGAGC
>SHWL01000169.1 GCA_009693865.1 Acetobacteraceae bacterium
ACAAGCTCGGCATTCCGGTCTGGGATTATCTGGGCAGCAGGCTCAAGGTCGCCGGGCACGTGATCATCGAAGCTTTCGACCATTATGTCAGACGGCGGGTTCGGTACGCCTGATCAAAGGCGGCCGCCCACAGTTTTGCCCCTATTACAAACCCCCAACAGAAACCATTGACAACCCCGGCACCTTATCTGGCACACTCCCGGCACCGTCCGGAGTTCACTTTGCGCCAAACCGCTTGACCAGGGGCCTCGCCCCGACGAATCCTCCCGCCGTTCCTTCCGGGCTTGTCCGGCTGGGCGCGGCGGAGACTGGTCAATGACCCCCACGGATCGCGGCACAAATCCCCAAACCGCGCGCAAGCGTCTGCATGTCATCACCTGGGGCTGCCAGATGAACGTGTACGACAGCGGCCGGATGTCGGATGTCCTGGCGCCTCTTGGTTACGTCCCGACGGACACGCCCGAGGGCGCGGACATGGTCATCCTCAACACCTGTCACATTCGCGACAAGGCGGCTGAGAAGGTATTCTCCGAGCTTGGCCGCCTGCGCCGGCTGAAGGATGCGTCCGGAGGACACATGATTCTGGCCGTCGCGGGCTGCGTGGCGCAGGCCGAGGGCAAGGAAATTCTCACCCGCGCGCCATACGTCGACATCGTCCTGGGCCCGCAGACCTACCACAGGCTGCCCGAGATGGTGGCCCGGGCGGCGCGGGCGGCCAACGGGGGTCAAGGCGCGGTGATCGAGACTGACTTCCCGGCCGAGGACAAGTTCGACCATTTGCCTGAACAATCCGCTCCGCGGGGCGTCAACGCTTTTCTGACGATCCAGGAAGGTTGCGACAAGTTCTGCAGCTTCTGCGTCGTACCCTATACCCGCGGCGCCGAACAAAGCCGCTCCGCCGTCACGATCCTGGCGGAGGCGCGCCGCCTGATCGCACAAGGCTCACGGGAAATCACGGTGCTTGGGCAGAATGTAAACGCCTGGCACGGCGAGGCACCGGACGGGTCCACCTGGGGCCTGGGCCGTTTGCTCCGCGCGATGGCGGAATTGCCCGGTTTGCTTCGGCTGCGCTACGCGACCTCCCACCCGCGCGACATGGATGAGGCGTTGATCGAGGCGCACCGCGATCTGCCGATGCTGATGCCGTTCTTGCATCTTCCCGTGCAATCGGGCTCCGACCGCGTTCTGGCGGCAATGAACCGCAAACACACGAGCGACGATTACCGCCGGCTGGTGGACCGGCTGCGGACCGCTCGGCCAGACCTGGCGCTGTCGTCCGATTTCATCGTCGGTCATCCCGGGGAAACCGAGACGGATTTCGAGGCGACCATGTCCCTCGTGCGCGATGTCGGGTTCGCCCAGGCCTATAGTTTCAAATACTCGCAACGGCCGGGGACCCCGGCGGCTGGTGCTCCCGGGCAGGTGCCGGAAGTGGAGAAGGACCGGCGGTTGCAGGCGTTGCAGGCGTTGTTGCGGGACCAGCAGGCGCGGTTCAACGCGGCCTGCGTCGGGACGGAGATGAGCGTGCTGTTCACCGGGCCGGGCCGCCATCCCGGCCAGATCGTGGGACGGTCATCATATCTTCAACCCATTCATGTTCTGGGTTCGGCCAGTCTCATCGGCGAGGATCTGCCGGTGCGAATCCAGGCGGCACTTCCAAACTCGTTGTCGGGAACCCTTATCCAGGAGAGACTCAGCGCTTGACCCAGATCGCCGGTTCGCTCGCACCCCCGGCCAATCCGCCCAATGGCGGCAAGGCCATTACCGTCCAGTTCAACGATAATATGCTGTTGCCCTTGTTGCTTGGCGATCATGACCGGCATTTGGTGCGAATCGAGCAGGCGTTGGGCGTCCGTCTGTCCTGCAGGGGAAATCGGGTGGCGATTGCGGGCGACGCGGGGAAGGTGGAGGCGGCGCAGAACGCGCTACAGGGCCTGTGGCGGCGGCTGGAACGTGGCGAAAGCGTGGGCCGGCCGGATGTGGAGGCGGCGATCAAGATGGTCGAGGTCGACACCGACCCCAGGCTCCCGCTGTCCGATATGCCCGCCATTCGGACGCGCAAGGGTGCGGTTGGTCCGCGCAGCCCTGGCCAGGTGGCGTATATGGACGCGCTGGCCTCGCATGAGATGGTGTTTGGGGTCGGGCCCGCGGGCACCGGCAAGACCTACCTGGCAGTGGCCCAGGCGGTGGCGATGTTGCAGGCGGGGAAGGTGGACCGGATCGTGCTGTCGCGGCCGGCGGTGGAGGCGGGCGAGCGGCTGGGGTTCCTGCCGGGCGATATGAAGGAGAAGGTCGATCCTTATCTCCGGCCGCTGTACGACGCGTTGCACGACATGATGCCCGCCGATCAGGTCCTCCGCCGATTGACGAACGGGGAGATCGAGGTGGCGCCGCTGGCGTTCATGCGTGGGCGGACTCTGGCGCATTCGTTCGCGATTCTGGACGAGGCGCAAAACACCACCGCCGTGCAGATGAAGATGTTTCTGACGCGGATGGGTGAGGGCACGCGGATGGTCATCACCGGAGACCTGACGCAGATCGACTTGCCCGTGGGCATACGGTCCGGGTTGCGGGATGCGCTGGACACGGTGGAAGGCGTACAGGGGATCAGCGTCGTGCGGTTTGAGAACCGGGATGTGGTGCGCCACCCGCTGGTGGGGCGGATCGTCGATGCTTACGACCAGCGGGCGGCGGCCGAGGGGGATACGCGGCGGGAGGCGGGGGCGAGGGTGGGGACTGATATCTGAGCGAAACAATTTTCCCCGAATATCAGTCGATCCGCACACCGGTGGCCTTCACGATATCGGCCCACCTCGCGACCTCGGTCTTCAGGAAGTCCGCCGTCTGATCCAGCGTTCTCGGCGGAAGCAGAATCTCCATGCCGATCTCCCGTAGACGTTTCTGCACGTCCGCGTCACTCATGGCCCGCACCAGCGCCTGGTGGAGCGTGGCGACGATCGGAGCAGGTGTTTTCGCCGGCGCGAGGATCATCCCCCAGGAATAGCAAACGAACCCAGTGACCCCCTGTTCCGCGACGGTCGCCAGGTCCGGTAACTGCGAGGGCCGCTCCGGGCCGCCGTTGGCCAGAGCGCGCACGGTCCCAGCCTGGATCTGTGGGAGAATTGTCGCCAGCACGTCGAAGGCGACGGCGATCTGTCCGCTCGTCAGATCGTTGATCATCGGCGCCGACCCGCGATAGGGCACATGGACGATGTCCAGTCCACCCGCCCGGACATTGAATTGCTCCCCGCACAAATGAAGGATCGAGCCCACGCCGCCGGAACCATAGCTGTATTTGCCGGGATTGGCGCGGACCAGGGCGATCAGCGATTTCACGTCCGTCACCGCGAGCGATGGATGCGCGCCCAACACAGCCGGGTTGATCCCCAGCACACCCAGGGGGACGAAGTCGTTCACGGGATGATAGGGGAACTTGGCGTAAAGGGCGGGGTTGGCGCCATGCGTCGATGCGGTCGCCATCAGCAGCGTGTAGCCGTCAGGTGCTGCTTTGGCGACGATGTCGGAGCCGACGTTGCCGCCGGCGCCGGCGCGGTTGTCCACGACAAAGGTTTGGCCAAGGATTTCGCCCATTTTCTGGCCCATGATGCGGGCCATGATGTCGGTGGCGCCGCCGACCGCGAAGGGCACGACGACCCTGATCGGCTTGGCGGGATAGCGATCCTGCGCGAACGCCGGAAGGAAAGTGGCCAGAATGGCCGTCAGGCAACCGGCCGCGGCGAGCATGGTCTGAAAGCGCGATCTCATCATGGACTCCCTGTGCAGTGCCCTTGTGTCACGGGCGCATCGTTGGGATTTTTTAGCATCGCGCCGCCGGACTGTCAGCCACGAGCCCGCCCGGCGTCACACCACGCTGGCGCACGCGCTCCGGTTGCGGCATAGTCCTGCTCGAACGCAGTCACCGGGCAAGTCCCGCGACAAGGATAATGGAACCGCACAGTCGGCGGGCCTCCCCTCAACCGGAGGCCGAAAATCAACTCAGGGTCACGATCATTGACCCAGCATGGCGCCGATTCGTGCCACGCCCGGACGCGCTTGTGGCACGAGCCCTTCGCATGGCGGGCGTCGGCGCGGACGTCGTCCTCGCTGGTGACAAGTTGGTGCGCGAACTCAACGCACGGCACCGCGGCAAGAGCAAACCCACGAATGTCCTGACCTACGAATCCCCGGCGCCCGAGCTGGTGCTGGCGCTTGGCGTCATCCGGCGGGAAGCCGCGGCGGCCGGCCGGCGGGTCGCGCACCATCTGGTGCACCTTGTCGTGCATGGCGCGCTGCACCTTCAGGGCTACGACCATGACCATCCCGGCGACGCCCGCCGCATGGAAATGGCCGAATCCCGCCTGCTCCACCGCCTGGGCGTTCCCAACCCCTGGAAACGAGCATGAGCGGCGCCCGAAGTTCATTCTTGAACCGAATCCGAGGTTTGCTCGGCCGGGCGGCGCCCGAACCCACGCTGCGGGAATCGATCGCCGAATTGATGCAGGAAGCGGCTGATGTGCCGGAAACCCACGCTCCTCCGTCGGAACTGGATCGTCAGGAACGCACGCTGATCCACAACATCCTGCGCCTGCGGGGAACAACCGCCGACGACGTCATGATCCCGCGCGCCGATATCGTGGCGATCCGCGCCGACCTGACGCTGGAACAGACGATCGAGCAAATCCGCGGCGATGGACACTCACGCCTGCCGGTGTATCGGGAGCAGCTCGACGACATCATCGGCATGATCCACATCAAGGACGTCTTCGCCCATGTGGGCCGCCCTGAGGCATTCTCGCTTGAGGCGATCCTGCGCAAGCCGCTGATGGTCGCGCCGCGCATCCGCGTGCTGGATCTGCTGCTACAGATGCGTCAGGCGCGAATGCACATGGCGCTTGTGGTGGACGAATACGGCGGGATCGATGGTCTCGTGACGATCGAGGACCTGGTCGAGACGATCACCGGCGACATTGACGACGAGCACGACGACGAACAAGCCCCGATGGTCACCGAACGGCCCGACGGCGCGCTGGACCTGAACGCTCGCCTGCCGGTGGCCGCCTTCGAGGAACGCCTTGGCCCGATTCTGACCGCCGACGAGCGCGACGCGGACATCGATACGGTCGGCGGACTGGTGTTTACTCTGGCGGGACGGGTGCCGGCGCAGGGAGAGGTGATCAGTCACCCCTCCTCCGGGTTCGAGTTTCGAATCCTGGAAGCGGATGCGCGCCGTATCCGGCGTCTGCGGGCACGGCGAACCGTATCGGAGGCGGCGTAGAAGCTCGCCGGTTACCGCCGGCGAGCTGCCGCGGGACACATACTGGTGCCAGACGGCGCCAGATCCTTGACCGCCGCGTAAGCCACGAGTTCGTCCATCGAACGGAGGACGCTCATCTCGTTGATGATCATACCCGCGCGCGGGCAGAATTCGCCGCCCTGGGCATTGGCCTGCTGGGACATGACGTTGACCAACTCGGTCGCGAAGGTATCTTTGCGGCCCTGACTGGCATTACCGTACACTCGCCGGAAGTATGCCAGCACCGCCCGGTCGTTGGCCTGCAGCACGGGTTGGAAGCGCTTGATGAAGTTGTTGTTGTAGTCAGCGGCGCGGTCGCATTTCGTGGCCAGCAGGATCATCTGAGTGCGTAACGACAGCACCTCATAGGCTGACTGATCGGCAACGGCCGTACAATTCTGGGCCGCGATCGCCGGCACGGCCGAAGCGCCCAGAAGGATGCCACCCAGGGCGGCGATGGAATGGATGAGCCGGCGCATGGAGAGTTCCTCGCGTTGATCGGCATACCGATACCCCAGGCCTTGGCTGGGCGCAAAGGGGCGTCGGCGCCCGCGGAGGGATTGGTGCGGCGGCCGCCTTGCAGCTATGTTGGGTCCGATCGGAGTGGTGTGAGGCGGAATGAGGCGCACGAGATGGACTGCTCTGTTCGTGCTGCCGGTCTTGCTGCTAGCCGGCGACTTTCTGTACTGGCGTTTCGCCGTCGAACAACTTCGTGAGTCGTTCGAGGCCTGGACGGTCCGGGCTCGGGCGTCGGGCTGGGACATACGGCACGGGGCTGTCGCGTCCGGCGGGTGGCCGGATGCCGCTTCCTTAAGGATCGAAAATGTGTCGGTGGCTGGTTCGGTTCCTTCCGGCCGGGGCGATCTTGGTATTCGCGATGTCGAATGGGGCAGCGACAGGTTGCTGTTACGGACCCATCTGGCCCGGCCAAATGTTCTGGAGGCCACGCCGGTTGGCCCGCGGGAGCTTCGCATCAATCATGGGCCACCGATTCCGATGTCGGCGGATCACCTTCAGTTGCGCCTGACTTTGCGCCTGAACGCCGCGCCGCGCGAGATCGATGTCGAGGCCGTCACGCTGGCGATTTCGATTCCTGGCCTTGGTTCGATTCAAATCGGAAATGTCAGCGCGCATGTGAATCTGAAGCCTGATGCGGGCCGGGACCAACCCGCGATCAATTTCTCTCTGTCCGCCCATCCCGTATCGCTGCCGGAAGGGGTACACTGGGGGTTGGGACCGGAGATCGAGGAGGTGGAACTCGTCGGCGTCATGAACGGGCCGCTACCGTCGGGGCGAGGTTTGGCCGCGCGGGCGACGTCATGGCGCGATGAGGGGGGCTCGTTGGAACTGCATCGCGTTGTGGTTGGCTGGGGCCAGACCCGGATCGAGGGGACCGCGACTCTGGCCCTGGACGAGGATCTGCAGCCGATGGGAACCGGCACCGGAAAGATTTCGGGATATGGGGCCGCGCTGGACGCCTTGGCCGCGAACGCGGTGCTGACCCGCTCCGCGGCGAAGGCGGCGAAGGCGGTACTGACGCTGCTCGCCAACACGCCCGCCGACGGGAAGCCAGAGGAGGTAGAGGTGCCGCTGACGTTGCAATTCCGCACCTTGTCTGTGCAGCAAGTACCGTTGGTGCGGCTACCGGAGCTGGACTGGCCGGACCGGTGAAGTCGCCGGAGGAGCCGTCCCCTCTTGCATTCTTCTTCGCGCAGCACAAACATCCTGGAATGAGTGGTTTGGACAGTGGTTTTCCCGCGCATCGTGGCCTACTGCCCGGCGCGGCGATGACGGAATGCGGGACCGCGAAGCGGCCAGCGGCCGGTCGGATACCGCGACGTTATCCGATCGGGACCAGTACACAATCTCAGCGCCGCTATGAGGGTCGCGGAACGATCGTGGGAACCAGCTTCCACGGAGGTCACGGGACCGAATGCCTCTGAACGGTTATATTTCTTATTCGCATGCCGACCATGCGCAGGTTGACGGCCTTCTGCGGTATTTAAGGCCCCTTGAGCGTCGTTACGGTTTTGCGTTCTGGGTCAATCGGGATATTTCAGATGCCAGACAATGGAACATGGAAATTCGGCAGGCCATTTCTTCAAGCGATATTTTCTTGATCCTGTTGAGCCCAGATTATTTGGCAAGCGACTATATTCATGATGTCGAACTTCCGGCGATCCGGTCTCGGGTTGCCGAGACAATTGGGCTGGTTCTACCGGTCCTACTGCGGCCATGTCTGTGGGAGCCCCAATTCGGAGACTTTCAGGTTCTCCCTTTCGCACGTAGAGGTGTGCGGCCAATCTCCGCGTGGCGGCCCCAATCGGATGGCGTCCACTGTGCAAGCGAACAAATTTTCCTCGCTGTTTCGGACCACTTCCGCGTTCCCCCACCGCGATTTTTTCAAAAGGGAGAACGACCTGGCGCGGATGCACCTGCACCTCTTGAAGAGGTTGGCCCCGCGCCCCGGTTCGAGATCGATCAAATCGATATCAAAGATTTCAAAGGCATCGATCATTTGCGAATCGACTTCGCTCCACAATCTAATCTCGGAGGGCGATGGACCTGCATCGCTGGCGTGAACGGCGCGGGGAAAACCTCGGTCCTTCAGGCCATCGCCCTATCCCTTTTGGGCAAAACTCAGATTCCGGAACTCGGTGGGGCGCGGCTCAAGCGCATGCGGCGGCGGACCGAAAGTGGCGAGAACGACGCGACGCTGAACGCGAAAGTCACGAGTAACCAGAATCGGGGAGACTTCGAATTGGTGTTGGCGGAAAACGGTATCGATCTGCTGAAGTCCATGAAAGTCTTCCGGAGCCCGACCAAAGTCCCTCCCGCCAAGGCCCGGAAGCTCACCGAGGATTTCGCCGACGGCACGATCTTCGACCGGGTCCTCTTCGCCTCCTATGGTGCCAACCGCAGCCTGACAGATAGCCAGGAGACACGTTACTCCGGATTGAGCGACGCCGTGCGTCAGCAAATGACTCTGTTCGACCCTCTGACTCAGATCGCGAACATCGACGCTCTGCTTAATATCGGCCCGAAAGCCCGGCCCGCGTTGGACCTCCTCTCCCGCCTGCTGAACGCTGTCTTCGCGGATGTGTTACCGGCCAAAATCGCCTTCGACCCGGGCGCTGGTCTGGAGTTTTGGCAGAACGGCGTCCGTCTGGAAGCCATCGATCTTCCCGACGGGTTCCGTTCCACCGTCGCCTGGCTTGCCGATCTCTGCATGATCTGGCACCGCGTCCACCCGCGGCTACATCACGAACCCAGTGACATGGGTGGGATTGTCCTGGTGGACGAGATCGACCTGCATCTCCACGCCTCGCTGCAACGGACGCTTGTCCCCGCCTTGCGCCAGGCGCTTCCGAACATTCAGTTCATCGTCACCAGCCATTCACCCATGGTGATCTCCTGCTTCGACCGAACCGAACTCGTGGTTCTGGACGCGTCCCAACAGGGCGGAATCCGGCATTTGGATCGGCAATTGTTCGGGCTGAGCATGGACGAAATTTACATGTATCTTATGGGCACGCCGCCGGAGAGTCAGGTGCTATCGGACATGCGCGACCGCGACGACCCAATGCTTCCCGAATTGCTGTATCAGTCCGCTGAAACCAATGAGGTGGAAGCCCAGGAGGAATTACGGGTCCGCCAGGAATGGCTGGAAACGATCCGGGCGAATACCCGGACCGGATAATGCGCCGTCTCGTCCGGCCCCCCGCCGATCCCCCGTCTCTGGGGCCGCTGATCCGGCGCGTGGACGCCTGGATGGCGGGTCGGGCCCCCCTGTGTCAGAGAAGTTGCCGCCCGGATAGGATCAAGACCTCAGGGGGCGCTGGAAGACGAACATGGCTCGGTATGGACAGACGTTTAAGGACAACGCGGTGGCGCGACTGCTGCCGCCGCAGAGTTGCCCGGTAGAGGCGCTT
>SHWL01000018.1 GCA_009693865.1 Acetobacteraceae bacterium
CTGCTTCCCAACGGGTCAGGGTATCGCGAAGTTTCAACATCCTCAGGCCTTGCAGTTGCTCCGACCGGCGCATCCGACCCTCCAAAGGGACGAATTCACCGGACAGATCACTTGCTACCTACGCCGGACATTTCACGTGCTCTCTACACACCCGACGGAAGAACTTGCGAGAATGCGGGAAAAAGGCCACATTTCCCAAATGACCACGAGCAAACCTTCAACCCCGGACGCAGGCGGTTTTCTGACCGGGCAATTGCTGATCGCGATGCCCGCGATGGGCGATCCGCGCTTTTCCCAAAGCATCATATATATGTGTGCGCATACTGCGGAAGGCGCCATGGGGCTTGTCCTCAACCGTCCGGTGGTCAAGCCGACCTTTGCGGAGCTGTTGAAACAGCTGAAGGTCGCGCCTGACCCGCCCGCCCGCCAGGTGCGCCTTTGCGCCGGGGGTCCGGTGGAGAACGCCCGGGGATTCGTTCTGCACACCAACGACTGGACCGGCGAGGGCAGCCTGCGGGTCAATGACGAACTCGCGTTGACCGCCAGCCTGGACGTGCTTCAGGTGATCGCGGGCGGCGGCGGGCCGCGGGAATGTGTCCTGGCGTTGGGTTACGCCGGCTGGGGGCCGGGTCAGCTCGATTGGGAGATCCATCAGAATGCCTGGCTGTCAGGGCCGGCGGATGAGCCGTTGCTGTTCGATGCCAACCACGACACCAAATGGCGGCGGGCGCTGGCCAAGCTGCACGTCGATCCGCTGCTGTTGTCGGACGTCGCCGGGCACGCCTGATCGGGCGGACGTCCTGGTCTCGCGAGGCGATCTTCACATCCTGATCGCGCTCACATCTATCCGATCCCGCTGGACCGCCAACACACGCCGGAGTAGTGGGATCGCATGGACCGCATCGCCACAATCACTCGTACCACAACGGAAACCGATATCAGCGTCACCCTGAACCTCGACGGGTCCGGGAAGGCCGATATTGCCACCGGCATTGGCTTTCTCGATCATATGCTGACGGCATTGGCTCGTCACGGGCTGTTCGACCTGAAGGTCCGGGCCAAGGGCGATCTGCATATCGACTTTCACCACACGACCGAGGACGTCGGCATCGTCATTGGTCAGGCTTTCGCCCGGGCTATCGGCGACAAGCGCGGTATCCGGCGCTTCGGGCAGGCATTGATTCCGATGGACGAGACCCTCGCCGAGGCCGCCGTGGACATTTCCGGCCGCCCATTCCTGGTTTGGAACGCCGATTTCGGCCGCCCGAAGATCGGCGAAATGGACACCGAGCTGTTCGAGGAATTCTTCCGCGCGTTGGCATTCAACGCGCTGATCACGCTGCACATCAACCGGCGCGCGGGTCATAACGCGCATCATGTCGCGGAAGCGTGCTTCAAAGCCGCCGCTCGCGCTCTGCGCATGGCGTCTGAGTTCGACCCGCGGGCGGGAGATGCGGTTCCGTCGACCAAGGGGTCGCTGTAAAATGACCTCCAAGGGGTCGCTGTAAAATGACCTCCAAGGGGTCGCTGTAAGATGACCCTAACGGGGTCGCGGTCAAATGCCTCAAAGGGTCGCGGTGAAATGACTGCCAACGGCGTTTCGTGAAAATCTGGACGGCACACGAAAAGCCGCACGCTCCGCCCCTGTTGATACGGGAGGGTTTCTCGTGCGGGGCGCTGGTGTTCGGCCCGTTCTGGCTGGCCAGTCATCGGGCTTGGCTGTCTGCGGCCGTCGCGTTGTTGCTTGAGGTGCTGATCCCGGTCCTGACCCGCCCGCCCGCCTCCCTGGTGCTGACAGCGGGGTTTGCCGTTTGGCTTGGCTTTTCCGGACGTGACCTGGTGCGCTGGTGCATCGCTCGCCGCGGTTATCTGGAATCCAGCGTCATCGCCGGACGGAACGAGGACGAGGCCCAGGTCCGGCTGTTGACGGCCCGCCCGGATCTTGTGGTCCGGTCGATGGTGGCGGAGGCGGCGCCGTGAAAATCGCGGTCGTCGATTATGGCAGCGGCAACCTTGCCTCGGCCTCGCGCGCACTGGCGCTCGCGGCGGACCGGGCCGGCATTACCGCCTCGGTCCTGGTGACCGCCGATCCTGACCTGGTCGCGGCATCCGACCGGATCGTGCTGCCAGGTCAAGGGGCCTTCGCCGATTGCGCGCGCGGGTTACACGCGGTGGTGGGGATGTGGGACGCGATCGATCATACCACACGCCGGGGAACACCGTTCCTCGGTATCTGCGTGGGGATGCAACTCATGGCCCAACGCGGTTTGGAACATGCCATCACCCAAGGCTACGGCTGGATCGCGGGCGACGTAGCGGAGATGGCCGCCCCTGGGCTGCGCCTGCCGCAGATGGGCTGGAACGGATTGGACTTCGAGCCCGGCGCGCATCCGCTACTGGAGGGTTTACATCCAGGCGATCATGCCTATTTCGTGCATAGCTATGCGCTGGAGGGGGGCGATCCGTCGCAGACGATCGCGACCACCGATTACGGCGGACCCGTTGTCGCCTTCGTCGCCGCCGGCAATAGCGCTGGCACGCAGTTTCACGTCGAGAAGAGCCAGGAGGTTGGCATACGTATCCTGACCAATTTCCTGCGCTGGACCCCCTGACATCATGCCCGAGCGCGCGCCGCCCACACCGCATTTCCTCGTCGAACCGGTCGAGGAATTGGACGACGACGACCTCGCCGCGCTATGCGAGGCGACCGACGCCGCGATCATCGATGGCGGCGGGTTTGGCTGGGTCAATCCGCCCGGCCGCCGCGCGCTGGAAACCTATTATCGAGGTGTGCTGCTGGTTCCGGAGCGCGAGTTACTGGTTGCGCGGATGGATGGGACGATCGTCGGTTCGGCGCATCTGGTGAAGCCGCCGCGCAACAACGAGGCGCAGTCTTTCGCGGCGCAGTTGATGCACGCATTCGTCGCGCCTTATGCCCGCGGCCACGGGCTGGCGCGAATGCTGACTCAGGGTGTTGAAACCCGGGCGCGCGAACTTGGCTATCACGTCTTGAATCTGGATGTGCGCGAGACTCAAACAGCAGCGATCCATATGTATGAGACGCTTGGGTACGAACGGTGGGGCATGCATCCTAACTATGCGATGGTGCGCGGCAAGGTCGTTCAGGGCTTTTACTATTTTAAAAGATTGAAACAGCGGAAGACCGCCGCGCCCGACGCATGACGTTGACCCTGTATCCCGCGATCGATCTGAAGGACGGCAGCTGCGTGCGGTTGCGGCGTGGTGAGATGGATCAGGCAACGGTTTATTCCGATGATCCCGCTGCACAAGCGGCGGCATGGCGGGACGCCGGATGCGAATGGCTGCATGTCGTCGACCTCAACGGCGCGTTCGCCGGACGTCCGGTCAATACGGACGCGGTCGTTTCCATCCTGAGCGCGGTCGATCTGCCGGTACAACTCGGCGGTGGCATCCGCGACATGGCCGGGATTGAATCCTGGCTCAGTGCCGGGGTGCGTCGCGTGATTCTTGGCTCAGCGGCGGCGAAAAATCCGTCGCTGGTCATCGAAGCCTGTAAAACGTTCCCGGGCCGTATCGCCGTCGGCATCGATGCCCGCGACGGTTATGTGGCAACCGAAGGCTGGGCTGAAACCTCGACCATGGCGGCGTCCGAGTTGGGGTTGCGTTTTGAAGATGCCGGCGTGACCGCGATCATTTATACCGATATTGGCCGTGACGGAATGCTGTCGGGACTAAATCTCGATCAGACGCTCGATCTGGCGGCGAAATTGACGACACCGGTCATCGCGTCGGGGGGTGTCGGATCCCTGGACGACCTGGTGGCGCTCCGGCGCGTTGCCGCGGGAACCCGGATCGAGGGCGTGATCGTCGGCCGCGCGCTGTATGACGGGCGCGTACAACCGGGCGAGGCGCTCGCGTTGCTGCGGGCCTGATCTCCCTTTCATTGGTCACGACAAATATGGGGGTTGTGGGGCTGTCCAGACGATCGCGGTTCCGCTTTTTACCATATTGCGCTTGCAACCTGCGCGGGCAGTGGGGTCTAAAGGGTGCATCATGTTGAAACTAAGGGTGATTCCCTGTCTTGATGTAAAGGACGGCCGGGTCGTCAAGGGCGTGAATTTCGTCTCCTTGCGCGACGCGGGCGATCCGGTGGAGCAAGCCGCCATCTATGACGCGGCGGGAGCGGACGAACTGACCTTCCTGGACATCACCGCCAGCCATGAAAATCGCGACACCATACTGGACGTCGTGTCCCGCACGGCGGCGCGGGTGTTCCTGCCGCTGACCGTGGGTGGGGGCATACGCTCGACCGACGACATGCGGCGGTTGCTGCTGGCGGGCACGGATAAATGCAGCATCAACTCCGCCGCCGTGGAGCGGCCTGAACTGGTGCGCGAAGCGGCGGTGAAATTCGGTAGCCAATGCGTGGTGGTGGCGGTGGACGCGAAACAGAGCGCCGCCGGAACGTGGGAGGTGTTCACCCATGGCGGCCGCCGCCCCACGGGGATCGATACGATCGCCTGGTGCCGGCAGGTTGTTTCGCTCGGCGCGGGGGAAATCCTGCTGACCAGTATGGACCGCGACGGAACAGGCAAAGGTTTCGATCTCGATTTGTTGCGGGCGGTTTGCGCCGCGGTGCGGGTGCCCGTCATCGCTTCGGGCGGGGTCGGTACGTTCCAGCATTTCGTCGAAGGCGCGGAGGCCGGCGCGACGGGATTGCTCGCCGCGAGCGTGTTCCATTTCGGCACTTTCACGATCGCCCAGGTCAAACAGGCGTTGGCGGCGGCGGGACAGCCGGTGCGGCCGATGCGCGAGGCGGCTTGACGGATGCCGAAGGCGACCAAGCGCAAGGCTCCCCGTAAGTCCAGGGGCGCGGTCAAAAGCAAGACCATGGGCAAGCTGAAGCGCGCCCTGAAGGTTCGTGTGCCCGTGGAGACCGGCGCGGTGGTGCTCGACCGGTTGTGGTCGGTGGTCATGAGCCGCCGCGATGCCGATCCGGCGGTCAGCCACTCGGCCCGGCTGCTGTCGCGCGGGGCGGCCAAGGTCGCGCAAAAATTCGGCGAGGAAGCGGTTGAGTGCATCATCGAAGCGGCGCGCGGCGACAAAGATGCCGTGATCGCGGAAAGCGCCGACGTGTTGTACCATCTGCTGGTCGTCTGGGTTTCCACGGGAGTGGCGCCTGAGGAAGTCTGGGCTGAGCTGATGCGCCGCGAGGGGGTCAGCGGCATCGCTGAGAAAGCCTCCCGGGCTCAAACCAGCCTCGTTGCGCGCGCGCTGAAAACGACGAAAATCCCCTGACCTCGAACAGGGAGCATTCCGATGCCCGTCAGCGGCCTGCCGCCATACGATGACGCCAATATCTTCGCCCGGATTCTGCGCGGGGAGATCCCGGCGAAGACGGTTTTCGAGGACGAGTGGGCGCTCGCGTTCCACGACATCGCACCGCAGGCCCCGGTGCACGTGTTGATCATTCCGAGGGGCAAATATTGTTCCTTCGCCGATTTCACCGCCCAGGGCAGCGAGGCGGAGATCGGCGGGTTTTTCCGGGCTGTTGGGGCGGTCGCGCGGCAAATGGGACTGGAGGCGCCGGGATATCGGATTCTCGCGAACATGGGGGAACATGGCGGGCAGGAAGTGCCGCATTTCCATGTGCATTTGTTTGGCGGGCGGTCGTTGGGGCGGATGGTGCCGGCGGGCTGACGATTTCAGCCTGGCTCTCGCTTCGCCAAAGCCGCGAAGGCTGGTAATTCATCGTTGTCCTGACAATGTACGTATGGTAGCCTGTGTCATCCTGGAGGCACAGATGGATAGCACGACCGAAAGCCGTTCCGAGCGGGTCGATTTGCGGATGACCCCGACCGCCAAATACGTGCTGCGACAGGCGGCCGCGGTCGCCAACAAAACCCTGACCGAGTTCCTGCTCGACAGCAGCCTGCACGCCGCGCACGATACCTTGGCGGATCGCCGCCTTTTTGTGCTCGACGAACGGCAATGGGATGAGTTCACGGCGGCATTGGATGCGCCGCCGGCCGACAATCCACTGTTGCGCGCATTGCTCGCGCGCAAACCCGCCTGGGAAGAGTGACGGCACGCATTCCGGAGCTTTCAGCGCCGCGACCGATCGCGCCGGAGCATGAGGTTGACGCATTTCAATCCGGGGTCGGGTCGCTCGACGATTGGCTCAAACGCCATGCGCGCCGCAATGAAGCCGAGGGTGGTTCGCGCACCTTCGTTGTATGCACTGGTTGGCGTGTTGCCGGTTACTACAGCCTCGCCGCATGTTCCTTGTTGCCAGGGACCGCCACAGGGCGCGTGCGGCGGAACATGCCCAATCCGGTGCCGGTCGTGTTGCTTGGACGACTGGCGATTGATCGTGACTGGCAGGGCAAAGGGCTCGGAGGCGATCTTCTTCGTGACGCGACACTGCGCGTGCTGGCGGCGGGAGACTCCATCGGCGTCCGGGCCATCCTTGTACACGCCATCTCACCGAAGGCCGGCGCTTTTTATGAGCGGCATGGATTCAAGGCATCGCCGATTGAACCGTTGACTCTTATGATGACCCTGGCCGAGGCGAAACGCGCTTTTGTTGACGCGCGCTGAACAGTCGCTAAGACCGGCTTGGTCAACCTGGATTTGATCACCCCCAGCGGCCCGGCGGGTTCCGTCGCGCGATCCAGACCACAAACGCGAGCCAGGCCAGTTGTGGGGGAAGAGTCACGAACGGAACGGCCGCCTTCCAACCCGGCGATACCCGAAGGAAAACCAGACAGGCCAGGCCGCCAAAAATCGCGAATCCCCAATGGATCAGCGTCACCGTCACCGCCGGCACGCCCGACCGGTGCGCCACCTGATACAGATGCCCTCGATGCGATTGAGTGAGTCGCTCTCCGGCCAGTGCGCGGCGGAGCAATGTGAAACCCGCGTCGAACAGCACGCCGGATAACAGCATCGGAACCAGCATGAATGACAGCGCGACGCCTTCGAACCGGCTCGCTACAACGCCCAGGACTGCGATCATGAAGCCGCAGAACTGACTGCCGACATCGCCCATGAAGATCCGCGCGCGCGGAAAGTTGAATGGCAGGAACCCCAGCAGCCCAGCTCCGAGCAAGCCGCAGGCCGCGTAACAGAATGCGCCACCGACTCCCGCCGCGATGAACGCGAGGAATGCGCAGGCGATCAGCGTCACACCGCTGGCGAGGCCGTTCAATCCATCGATGAAATTGACCGCGTTGGTAGTGAACAACAGCCAGACCAGCGTGACCGGTATGCCGATCCAACCGATATAAACCGGCCCAATGAACGGAATGCTGTAATTGTGGACATAGATTCCCGTGCCCACGGCGACCAGCGCCGCGAGCCCCTGAATCCCCAGCTTCACGCCGAACGGCCAGTCGTAAAGATCGTCCAGGAACGCCACCAGCGCGATGGCCGCGGAGGCCGCGATGACCCCAAGGAAATATTCGTCCGCGAGCCGCGCGAATTCCGCGTAACGATACAACAGGAGGCTGCCTACGAGGAACGCGGCGACGACGCCAACGCCACCACCTTTGGGGGTAGGCCGGTCGTGGGCCTTGCGCGCATCGGGCGTGTCCATCACTCGCAGGGAAATCATGATCCGGACCACGATCGCGGACAGGAGCGCGAGTCCCAGGCCCAGAGCCATATGGCGGAGAAGCGCGGCGGAGGTCATTGGCCGCGAACCATGCCCGGCGCCGGGCGGCAAGATGCATCGCTCATCGTATCAGCCGGTTGGCGGCGCTGGGCGGCCTCACTCGATGCATCGTCAATCAATATGAACCGGCGGCCGCGCGGCTGCGCATTACCGTTTTCATCATGCTTATGGACTCCGTTTGCGTCCCGGTCCCTCACGCGCCGCCAGTATCGGGCAGGTCTGTAAGCGTCAAGGCATCTGCTCCTGCCTCAGCAATTCTCATTTTGGCCGCAGACCTCTCCCCAATCGTCATCCTCCGGCGTGACCGGAGGATGACGAAAAAGCAAGCGTCAGCGCCAAAATGAGAATTGCTGCTCCTGCCTGCACTTGTTTCCTCGCCGGCTGGCCGCGGCTGACGCGGGATCGGCCTGGGCGTGGCATGGAGGCGGACCCATGCGCCGGGGTATGACGAGGGTCAGCCGTCGCGCTATAGAACCGCCATGCCCGTGGCACGCTCTCTGATTCGCATCGCCGTCAACGTCGTCATCGACGGGATATTGGCGGCGTTGGCGGTCCCGGTGGCCTCATGGATCACCGCGCCCGCTGGGGTGGGCCCTTCGGTGGGGTTCCTGATGCCTTTGGGTGCCGCGACCTTGCTCCTCGCGGGGGCGCCCTTCCAGCTGTCGCGGCAGTACTGGCGGTTCGCCGGGATGGGCGATCTTCTGACCGTCACCGTGAGTGCCGCCCTGGGTGCCACTCTGTTCGCCCTGACTCTGTCAGGGTTGGGCATCGGACCGGTCAGTCATGGGTTTCCACTGGCGCACGGACTGACATTGCTCGCACTGCTTGGCGCGCCCCGGGTCGCGTATCGCTGGTTCCGGTCGCGCGGCCTTAATGCGGCCGCGGAGGCCGGCGCGACTTCGGTTCTGGTGGTGGGTCAGACCGAGGACTGCGATTTGTTCCTGCGTGCCCTCGCCCGCGACAGGCGCCAGCTTTTCCGGGTCGAGGGGCTGATCGCCCTTGGCGACCGCCAGACCGGACGGCGCATTCAGGGATATCCGATCCTTGGCGCCATGAAGGACGCGAGCACGCTACTGGAACGGTTGCGCGAGGACGGCCGGCTGCCCAGTACCCTGGTCATCGCGACTCCCGACCTCGATGGCGTGGCGCTGGCGAGCGTCGTGGCGCAGGCGGATCGGTTTGGACTGCGGGTCCGCCGCGCGCCGCGGCCGACGGAGCTGGACCAGGGCATGACCGCGGACGAAACGCGATCGGTCGAGTTGCGGCCAATCGTGATCGAAGATCTGCTTAATCGCCCACAGGTACCGTTGGACCGCGACGGCATGGCGCGGTTGATCCAGGGGCGGCGAGTGATCGTGACCGGCGCGGGTGGCACGATCGGCAGCGAACTGGCCCGCCAGGTGGCGGCATTCGGGCCGGGCAATCTCGTGCTGATCGACAATGGCGAATTCGCCCTCTGGCAGATCGACATGGAACTGGCGGAGAGACACCCCAACGTCCGCCGTCAGGCGCTGATCGCCGATATTCGGGACGAGGCGCGTATCAGGTCAGTCTTCGAAGTCATCCGCCCGGAACTGGTGTTCCACGCCGCCGCGCTGAAACATGTGCCTATCGTGGAAGACAATCCGCTGGAAGGTTTGATGACCAACGCCGCCGGGACGAGGCACGTGGCGGATGCCGCGCGCGCGGCGGGAGCGCTGGCGATGGTGCTGATCTCCACTGACAAGGCGGTCAACCCGACCAGTGTCATGGGCGCGTCAAAGCGGCTGGCGGAGATGTATTGCCAGGCGCTGGATATCGTTGCCCGCGCCACGGGTCAGGGGATGCGCTGCATTACCGTTCGGTTCGGTAACGTGCTTGGCAGCACTGGCTCAGTCGTCCCGTTGTTTCAGCGGCAACTCGCGCGCGGCGGGCCGCTGACCGTCACGCATCCGGATATGCAACGTTATTTCATGACGGTGCGGGAGGCGGTTGGGCTTGTTCTGCAGGCCAGCGTGCTCGGGGTCGGCGATGCGCGGTTGCCTGCGTCGGAAGATGGCGGGATTTTCGTGCTGGACATGGGTGATCCGGTGAAGATCGTCGACCTCGCGCGGCAGATGATCCGGCTCGCGGGCCTGAAGCCGGACGAAGATATCGAGATTCGTTTCACCGGCCTGAGGCCCGGCGAAAAACTGTATGAGGAACTGTTCCACGGCAAGGAACCGCCCGCGCCAACCGGTCATCCGGGATTGTTGATGGCGCATCCGCGCACTGCCGATCCCGCGATCGTCGGCCGCGCGATCGACGAAATCGCCACCGCGTGCCGCGGCAATCAGTCGCGGCTCGCGTTGACCTTACTGGGCCGGCTGATCCCGGAGTTCGAGCGCGTTGGCGATGGGTCTCAGGTGGATGTCCGTGCCGGTACTGGAACGTAACGTCAACGGTCTGTGTTAACCGTGCCTCAGGCGGCGCGCGCCGGCGATCGCGTCGCCATGTTCTTCGGGCATGCCCGTCATCTCCCCTGATCCGGCGATGACCGTGACGCGTGGCGCCGCGCGTGGCGATGCCGCGTGGTGGTCTGTCCTGTCCGGGCTTTGCCTCCTGCTCCTGGCGCCATTGACGCTCGCGGACCTGCCGCCGCTATTGGATTATCCCAATCATCTCGCGCGTCTGTTCGTTCTCGCCTTTGTCGATGCGGATCCTGTTCTCGCGCGGTTTTACCAACCGCATTGGGCGATCATCCCCAATCTCGCGCTGGACCTGACCGTGCCTCCGTTGCTGCGGGCTCTGCCAGTGCATGTGGCCGGCCGCATCGTGATCGGGGTGATCCTGCTGCTGCCGGTTCTGGGCGCGGTCGCCTGGCATAGGGCGCTGACCGGGCGAATGTCGTACTGGCCGCTTGCCTCCGTCCTGTTCGTTTACAACGCGGCGCTGTTGCGGGGGTTTCTGAACTTCATCGCCTCCGTCGGCCTCGCGCTGTTGTTCGCCGCGGTATGGGTTGCGTGGCGGGATCGACGGCCCGGCCTGACGATTCTGGCGGTGTCGCTGGGGGCGGTAGCGCTGTTTTTGTGTCACCTGACGGGCTTGCTGTTCTTCGCGATCCTGATTGGGGCGCATGAAATGGCCTGGGTCAGGGGCCGACCCGTCAGAGCCGGAAAAATTCTGTGGCGGGTCGCGGTAGGAGCCGTCGTGTTCGCAGTTCCGGCGATCCTGTACGCGGTCTCCGATCTTGGGCAGATGCCTGGGGCGCCGAAGTTCCGCGACGCGGCGGATAAGGCGCAGGCGGCGTTGTTTCCCGTGATCAACTATTTCATGCCGCTCGATCTCATGACCGCCGCGCTGTGTGTAGCGGTCGCGGTTCTCTGCCTCGCGCGGCGCTGGTGCGTGGTTCCATTGCAGGGGGTGCTGGCGCTTTGCGTGCTGATCGTCTTGTTCCTCGCACTGCCCCACGGATTCAAAGCCACGTCCGATCTCGACACGCGGTTTATCGTCATGGCGGCCGCCCTGGCCCCCGCGACAGTCATCCCCACGGCTCTGCCCCGTCGCGCGGGTCTCACCCTTGGGCTCGGATTTCTGCTTCTGTTCGGTGTCCGCATGGGCGTCGTGATGACGGTCTGGGAAGCATGGGCGCCCGAACTCGCGGCCTTCCGCGCCGTAATCGCGCCGGTTCAACCCGGTGACGTCGTGCTGACCGTCCGCCTACCGCGCGGGAATGAGCCGTCCATCTGGACCTCCGTCGCGAGCGTGCGCCGCCTTTCGGACGGGACCGTGGTGGACGGCCATCTGCCAGCTCTGCTGCTGATAGAGCATCGCGCGTGGTGGCCGTTTCTGTTCGACATTCCCTCCCAACAGCCGATCGAGACCAATGAACCATACAGGACCATGACCGAGCGGATCGACAGCTCCCCGGACCCGATCGCCCTCCTGGCGCGCGGGGCACCGGAGATGGCGCTTGTCACTCATGTCCTGGTCATGGGTCCGGCACCGGGCCCAGGATTGATTGGGACGGAGGGATTGAAGCCGATGACGGCGGCCGGCACCGCCAGCCTGTTCGAGGTGGTACGGCGACCCCGGTGACTTATCCGCCCGACACCGCCGCCGCTGCCGCCTGTCCGCTGATCCACGCCCCGGCCAAAGTGCCCGCGTAGGGCACGTTGCAGGCTTCCCCCGCGAACATCAGGTGTCCATCGGCCAGCGGTATCCCAAGGCGGTCCCTTGCATGGGACTGGCCGGGGATCGCGTAACAATAGGCGCCGCGGACCCAGGGATCGGCGTCCCAGCTTGTCACCAGCGAGCCGCCTCCGGCGAACAGCCGGTCGACCCGGCCGCCGAAGATGGCGCGCAGTTCACTGAGCGCGTGATCGACCGCGGCGGCCTCGCCCGCCTTGGCCAGATCCCAGGCGGTTCCGCCGCCAATCCAGCCCTGCACATAGTCTCGCCCGAACGGCCAGCACTGGAAGGGCATGAGCGCCAGTCCGCTTCGCGCGATCTGGCGATCGACCGAGCAATGCAACGGCAGATCCAGCCGGTCCGGGCCGTTGGCTCGCAAGGCCACTTTGAGCGCGAGGCCCATGGGCAACGCATGAATGCTCTCCTGAATATCCGGCGGCAGCGCGGGCTCGAACGCCAATGTTCCCGCCGCCAGGACCCCGGTGGAAACGGTCACGATGCACGCTCCCGCGGTGAGCGTCCCGGTCGCGGTCTCAACGCTGACGCGCCCGTGTTTGCCGCCCCAACGGATGCGGAGCGCCGGCGTGTTCAGGCGGATATCCAAACCCGTCGTCAGGCGGCGGGCCACGAAAGCACCGATGCCACCCTCCGCCACCAGATTGCTGCCGCCAAGCGCGTTCCTCCGCCAATCGCGCGCGCTGAACCGGTTGGCGTCCACGGCGCAAATGACTGGCCCCTCCCAGGCCTCCACCGTCGCTGCCCAGGGATCGCCGGGGAGAGAGCGGGTGACATCGGCGAGCGAGACATCGCCGCCATCGCTCAGCAGCGCGTCGGCTGCTTCCTCAAACCTGGGCCAGGCGTCGGCGTAAGACCGGGCTTCGGCGTCGGTGGCCTCGCGGCTTCCGATGTAAGTGCGCTCGGTTCGGATTTCGTTGGAACGCAGCAGCCGGTCGCCGGCCGCCTCGGCGATTGGGACCAGCGGGTTGTTTTCCGCGTCGTGGAACCAGACCGCGCCCATATCGAACCAGACGCCGCCAAGGGACGCCGGGTTTGTCGTCCAGGCGCGTCCGCCGATCCGGCCGGAGGCTTCCAAAATGAGGCAACTCCGGCCTTGCGCCTTGAGCGCCGCCGCCGCGCCCAGGCCCGCGAGCCCGGCGCCGATCACCACCACGTCGATGTCCACGTTCATCCCGACCTCCGGGGGCTGGGTTGCCCGGTCCGCCAGAATAGCCTTTTCGGGCGGCGCGAACATCAGGCGGGTTGATCCCGGCCCGTCCTTCTTCCACCATCGCGGCCTGTCACGTGTATCGGGAGAGCTTCGATGAAAACGCGCGCCGCAGTGGCTCGGAAGGCCGGCGAACCTTTGAGCCTGGAGACCGTCGAACTCGATGGCCCGCGTGAGGGAGAGGTGCTGGTCGAGATCAAGGCCACGGGCATCTGCCATACCGACGAATATACGCTGTCCGGGGCTGACTCCGAGGGGTTGTTTCCCTCCATTCTGGGTCACGAGGGCGCGGGCATCGTGGTGGATGTCGGGAAGAATGTTTCGACCTTGAAGAAGGGCGATCACGTCATTCCGCTGTACACCCCGGAATGCCGGCAGTGCGAATATTGTCTGTCTCGCAAAACCAATCTGTGCGTGGCGATCCGCGCGACGCAGGGTCGAGGCGTGATGCCGGACGGCACCAGCCGGTTCAGTAGCGGGGCGGAAACGCTGTTTCATTACATGGGCACTTCGACCTTCGCGAATTTCACCGTGCTGCCGGAAATCGCGCTGGCGAAAATTCGGGAGGACGCGCCATTCGACAAGGTTTGCTATATAGGTTGCGGTGTGACAACGGGCATAGGCGCCGTGATGAATACCGCGAAAGTCGAGGCTGGCGCGCGTTGTGTCGTCTTCGGACTTGGCGGTATCGGTTTGAACGTCATCCAGGGATTGCGCATGGTGGGCGCTGGGCAAATCGTCGGCGTGGACCTCAATCCGCGGCGCAAGGAGATGGCGGAGAAGTTCGGCATGACACATTTCGTCAATCCGGCCGAGGTCGAGGGCGATCTTGTGCCGTATATCGTGGATTTGACCAAGGGAGGCGCGGATTATAGTTTCGAATGTATCGGGAACGTGCAGGTGATGCGCCAGGCGCTGGAATGCGCGCATCGCGGCTGGGGGAAATCGGTCATCATCGGGGTCGCGGGCGCCGGACAGGAAATCTCGACGCGGCCGTTCCAGTTGGTCACGGGCCGCACCTGGATGGGCACTGCGTTCGGTGGCGCGCGGGGGCGTACCGATGTGCCCCGGATTGTCGATTGGTACATGGACGGCAAGATTAACATCGACGATCTGATCACGCATGTGCTGCCGTTTGAGAAGATCAACGATGGGTTTGAGTTGATGCGGAAGGGTGAGTCGATTCGTTCTGTTGTTGTTTATTGAGAACGAGGCATCGACATCGGATTTCCGTCGGGGAACGCGCTCGACATTACCTTCAATTTGACAGTCAGGTAATGCGCCGGCACGGACTTCGGTTGGGCCGGGCTTTCGCTTGTCAAATCATATCGTGACTCGGGCAGGTGATCGATCATCGCACTTTGCTGGAAAGCGAAGAACACAATAGTCGCCATGCGCGATGTCACAGCGCAGCCGTGGTGCCCCCGTCCACCACCAGTACATGGCCGGTCATATACGACGATGCATCCGAGGCCAGAAATACAGCCGGGCCCTCCAACTCTGGCGGGTTGCCCCACCGTCCCATTGGCGCACGCCTCACAACCATTGCATTGAAGTCTGGATTTTTGTGCAGCACGTCGGTTGCGTCCGTCGGGAAGAACCCCGGTGAGAGGGCATTTACCGTAATGCCGTGCGGCGCTAATTCGACGGCCAGGGCACGGGTCATTCCGTGCAACCCGGCTTTCGCGGTCACATAGCCCGGAACACCCGGCCGTGCGATCAAGCCCAGGATTGAAGAGACCATGATGATGCGCCCGCGTTTGGCGGGCACCATCAGCCGCGCTGCTTCGCGGGACATCCGGAAATACGCGGACAGGTTGGAATCGATGACCGAAGCCCAATCGTCATCGGTCGTCTCCAGTAACGGCTTGCGAGGGATCACACCGGCATTGTTGACCAGAATGTCGAGCCTTCCGTGCTCGGCCTCGATCCGCGCGAAGGCATCCCGGGTCGCTCCGGTATCCGTCACGTCGAAAGCCAGACTTCCGGCGGCGCCGGGTAGTTCCTTGACGCGTTCAGCCAACAGGACCGTATCGCGCCCATGCAACAACACGCTCGCTCCCGCGCCGGCCAGCCCGCGCGCGATGGCCCAGCCGAGGCCGCGGGAACTGCCGGTGACAAGCGCGAGGCGGCCGGTCAGGTCGAAATTCGCTGTCATGATTCTTGAAGCGTGCGGGACGTTCCAGGCCGTGTCAACGCGCTCAGGTGGCTCACATTTCCGTGCCGCCAGCCTGCGCGTTTGCCGCTGATCGCCGCCCTATGCCGCGCGGCGAGCCGCCAGCGCGGCCGGAAGCCGGGCGATCGCCTGATCGATCAGCGCGTTGCTCGCCTCCAGGCTCAGGCCTTCGGCGATCACCTGGCGGGCTGCGATGGTTGCCAGTTCGGCGGCGGCGATGCGGATCTCGTCGACAGCTTGTTTCTGTGCCGCGGCGATACGGTCCAGCGCCATCTGCTCCCGCCGGCGAGCCGATGCCTCGGACTCGGCGCGGGCTGCCTCGGCCACGCGAGCGGCTTCAGCCCCGGCGCCCTCGATCAGCGCTTTGGCATCCGCCTGCGCCTTGGATCGTGTGGCTTCGGCTTCCTTCAGCATCGCCTCGGCTTCGCTTTTCAGGCGGGCGGCCTCGTCGATTTCCGCCCGGACCGAAGCGGCGCGCGCATCCAGCATTCCGGCCAGCGCCCCCCAGATCTTCTTTCCGAAGACAATGAAGAACAGAAAGAACGAGATAACGACCCAGTTGGCGGGGTCGGCGAAAAAGCTGGACTCGTGGTGCATCGCCGTTTTCCCTTTACCGGCCGGCGCCGCGCGCGGCCATGGCCGCGTCGATCGCGCCGCTCAATCTTGCCGGGTCTGGCGCCGTGCCGGTCAGGCGCGTGATCAAGGCGATGGCTGTGTCCGTCGCGACCCCCGGCAGTGCCGCCAAAGCCGCCCCGCGCGCCGCGGCAATCTGGCCCTCGGCTTCCTTGAGCTGCTTGTCCAGCCGTTCGTTCAGGGCAGCGGATTGCACCGCGGCGGCCTGTTTCGACGTTTCAACGGCGGCGTTGATCGCGGCCTGCGCCTCCGAGCGCGCCTTGGCAGTCGCATCGGCCGCCGCGCGGATGCCGGAATCGGCGCGCGTCTTGGCATCCCTGGCGCCTTCAAGATCACCGGCGATCCGCTTCGCCCGCTCCTCCAACACGGCCTCCACCATCGGCAGAGCGGTCCGCGAGGCCAGGATATAGAGGACCACAAAAATCGCGACGCCCCAGACCACCTGGTAGACGGTGAGCTTGTTCTTGAAATCCAGCTGCGGCAGGCCCTCGGCCATCGCCATCATGGGGATGGCGACAAGACTCATGGCCAGTGGCGCGATCCATGACCTGGACATGCTGCTTTCCTCGCGGTTGAGGCCGCCCAACGGATCGGAGCTCAGACGAACAGAATGATGAAGGCGATCACCAGCGCGTAAAGCGCGACCGCTTCCGTCAGCGCGAACCCGAGAATGGCGAGGCCGAAGACGCGGTCACGCGCGGCCGGGTTACGGGCAACGCCGGAGATCAGCGCGGCGAAGATATTGCCGATACCCACGCCCACGCCAGCCAGCGCGATGATCGCGATACCCGCGCCGATGGCTTTCGCGGAAGCAAGATCCATGGTGTCAGTTCCTTTCGTTACGTCCAGTTTGGCCGGGAGGGCTCGCGCCTCCGGGTCAGTTCAGGAATGGTGAAAAAATCAGTGCAGATGCACCGCGTCGTGAAGGTAGATGCAGGTCAGGATGGCGAACACGTAGGCCTGCAACGAAGCGACCAGAATCTCGAAGCCGATCAGGATGACGTTAACGCCAAGCGACAATCCCGCCGGCAACAGAAAAATCCCTCCGGCCGTGCCAAGCATCACCACGAAGGCGCCAAACACTTCCAGCATCACGTGGCCCGCCATCATGTTGGCGAACAGACGTACCGCCAACGAGATGATGCGCGACAGATATGAAATCACCTCGATCAGCACCATCAGCGGCGTCAGTACCACCGGAATGCCCTTCGGCACGAAATAGCTGAAGAAGTGCAACCCGTGCTCCCTCAGCGCGACAAAGGTGACCAGGCAAAAGACGAAAAGCGACAGAGCCAGCGTGACGGCGATATGGCTGGTGAACGTGAAGAACAGCGGGAACACGCCCATCAGGTTCCCGAACAGAATGAAAAAGAACAGCGTGAAGACGAAGGGAAAGAATTTTTTGCCCTCATGCCCGATCTGCTCGACGCAAAGGGTCATCACGGTCTCGTAAGCCATTTCAGCGGCCGATTGCAGGCGGCCCGGGATCATCGCGCGCGGGCTCATGCCAACCCACATCAGCAGCAGCGTCAACGCACTGGCCACGACCATCATCACGTTGGCCTGGCTGATATGGAGCGTCTCGCCGAAATGGCCGAACACCGGTTCCAGTTTGAACTGGCTCAGCGCGTCAATGCCGCTGTGTCCTTCCGCCGCCACTCCGCTTACCCCTGTCCTGACTTCGGCGCGAACACGCGCCACACATTCCAAACGCCCGCCGCGCCACCGACAGGGACGAAAACCGCGGTCAGAATGGGTTTGGTGCCAAACAGCCAGTCGAGCCCGTAGCCTATGGCGACCGCCACGACCAGAGCCGCCACCAGTTCGATCCCCACCCGCAGGCCGATCCCCGTGAGGGACGTTTCGACGCCGTTGGGGTCGAACCCCTTTGGCTTCGATGGGGCGTCAAGCCCTCGTCTGCTTCGGGCGGCTTTCAGTCGCTCCTCAAAGGAGCCATCCGGGCCGCCCGGTTTCTGTCGCATTTTCGCTCCCGGCCCTGTCTTGCCCGTAAGCGGGGGCTTGCTACAGGCCGTCATATAGGGAGTCAAGAACGCCCCGGACGATCTTTGCAGGCTGAAAGCCCTATGGCGGGAAGCCTTCCATCGCTGCTCTGACCTGGTCTGGCGAGGGGATCGGGGCCACTGCGCCATAGCCCGCGCATTTCAGCGCGGCGGCCACGGCGGCGTACCTCGCCGCGGTCCCCGGGTCGTCACCGGCGAGGATCCGCGCCAGGAACGATCCGCGGAACGTATCGCCCGCGCCGGTCGGGTCGACGGCCTGAACGGGGTAGGGCGGGATTTTCACCCGGGCGCCCGCGGTGGCGAGATACGCGCCCGCCTCGCCCATTTTCAGAACGACGACGGCCGGGCCCAGTTTCAGGTAGTAATCCAGCATCGCGTCGGGATCGGTCATGCCGGTCAACGTTTGGACATCCTCGATCCCCGGGAGCGCATAATCGACCGCTTCCATCGCCGCGCGCATCACGGCCGCCGCGCGGGCGGGCGGCCACAGGCGCGGGCGGTAATTGGTGTCGTACGCCACCTTCACGCCCTGGCGGCGCGCCGCGTCGATCGCGGCCAGGGTCGCGTCGCAGGCGATCGTCGAAATTCCCTGGCTGATGCCGGAAAGATACAGCATTCGGGCATGGCCGATCGCCTCGACCGGCACGTCCTCGGGTCCGAACATGGCGGCGGCTGAGTTGGCGCGGTGATGCAGAAAGTGATGGCCTTCCCGATCGTGGGTCACGAAATACACCTCGGTCAGGTAACGGTCCGCGCGGATCACCGTGCTCGTATCGATCCCCTCGCGCGTCCATAACGCCATGAAACTGTCGCCCGGCATGTCGCGGCCCAGACCGGCGATCATGCCCACTTTGATCCCGTCGGGCGCGCCATGCCGCGCCGCCGCAACCGCGGCGTTGGAGGTGTCGCCGCCGTGACCTTCCAGATAATGCCGGGAACCATTGGGCTGGAGAGGCAACTGGTTGAACTCCAGCATCGGCTCGCCCATGCACAATAGATCGACGGTCATGCGCCTGATTGCCCGAGCACCGCGCGCGCGGCGGCCTGGATCGCGTCGCGGTCGCCGGCCGCGATCCGGCGTTCGTCCACCAGCGCGCCGCCCATCCCGACGAACGCCGCGCCGGCGTCCAGGTAGGCGGCGAAATTCGCCAGCTCCACGCCGCCGGTCGGACAGAAGGCGACACCCGGAAACACGCTGGCCAAGGCTTTGATGTGTCCCGGCCCGCCGACGGAAGACGCGGGAAAGATCTTGACCACATCGGCGCCCGCGGCGAGGGCGGCGCGGACCTCAGTCGGGGTCACCGCGCCCAGCATGAGGACGGCGCCGGCGTCCTGGCAGGGCGCGGCGAGTGAGGGGTCGATCCAGGGCGCGACGATGAACTTTGCTCCCACGTCCAGGCACGCTGTGGCTGTCGCGGCGTCCGGGACAGTTCCCGCGCCGACGATCAAAGCCGGATCGCGGGCGAGCGCGCGGATCAATCCAGTTGCCTCCGGAACGGTCATGGTGATTTCGAAGATGCGAAGCCCGGCGTCGCGTAACCACGCCACAGCGGTCGCGGCCGCCTGGATCGACCGCGTCCGGACAACCGGGATCACCCGGGCGTTCCGGAATATCTCCAACAACTCGTGCGGCATGAGGCGGTTCCCCCGCCCGGCAGCCAACAGAAACGGCGTGGATCGCGCAAGAGGCGCAGCTCAGAGTTTCTTGGTCAGAGTGTCACCGGCCCATGCTTCCAGCTTCAAGGCTTCTCTCCGCAAAGCATGGACGCTTGTATCGAGGTGCCCCAGGCTGTCGTTGTAGCCGTGGAGGCTGGCGCCAAGCCGCCGCGTCCCGGTCAGGAGATCGCTCAGGGCGGATTTCCAGGCCGCGAGTACGGCCTGTTGCGCAATGAGCGCGTCGTTGAGGTCGGCCAACGCGCGATCGAGCCTGATGTCCGACTGGTCCGGTTCGCCCATTGCTTCGCCGGGGTGGGCCGGTGGCCCGGGCGTGGCCACGCGGGCGGGGAACTGGATAATTTCGGCCGTCGCGAATTCGGGCATTCCGATCTCCTGGGCGGGACTTCAATGAAGGTTAATAAAGCATGAAGAGACATGTGAAATCCATAACATTCTGGGAATGCAATGGTATGCCGAAAGGGCGGAGCGCGGTTTTCATCCGATATCCGGCCGGAAAAAGCGCGCGGCATGGCGGTGACCACGGGCCAGGCTGTCTGCTCGCGGACGCTATGATAAGACACTCTCATGCCCCAACCTGACGGCGCCCAGGCCGACCCCAGATGAACATCGGCCTCGAAATCGTCATCATCCTGCTGCTGATCGTCGTGAACGGGTTGTTCGCGATGAGCGAACTCGCGTTGGTGTCGGTCCGCCGTGCCCGCCTGGCCGTGCTGGAAAAGAAATCGCACCCCGGCGCCACCGCGGCGCGAGCGCTGTCGGACGATCCGCACCGGTTCCTGCCGACGGTTCAGGTGGGCATCACTCTCGTCAGTGTGCTGACGGGTGTGTTCGGCGGCGCCAGTGTCGCGGGTCACCTGAAGGATTGGCTCGAAACCATCCCCTGGGCGGCGCGGTTCGCCGACTCGCTGTCGCTCGGTCTTGTCGTCATCGTTACGACCTATCTGACCCTGGTCCTTGGCGAACTGGTGCCGAAACAGCTGGCGTTGCGCCAGCCCGAGGTCATCTCCGCCTGGGTTGCCCGCCCGTTGACCTGGTTCATCCGGATCGTGGGCCCGGCGACATGGCTGTTGAGCCTGTCGTCCGGTGTCATCCTGCGTTTGTTCGGCCTGCATCGCGCGCCAGACAGGACCGTGACGGAGGAGGAACTCAAAGCCCTGCTGGTTGAGGGCGCCCAGGTAGGGGCGGTGGAACCGGAAGAGCGGGACATGATCGAGCGGGTGTTGCGCCTGGCCGACAAGCCGGTGCGCGCGATCATGACGCCGCGGACGGAGCTGGCCTGGATCGACCGGACCGATCCGCCGAAGGACATCGCGCTGGCGTTGAAGGCGGCGCCGCACTCGCGGATCGTTGTGTGCGAGGGCTCGATCGATAACGTCGTCGGCATCGTGCAGGCGAAGGATTTGCTGGACCGGATTCTCGGCGGTGGCGACTTGTCGATCGGGGCGGCGTTGCGTCAGCCGATCGTGGTGCCGGATACCGTCACTGCGCTCGACGCGTTGGAACGCCTCAAGGCGGACCCTCTGGGACTGGCTTTGGTGCTGGATGAGTATGGTAGTTTCGAGGGTGTCGTCACGATCGCGGATATGTTGGAGGCGATCGTGGGCGATCCCGCGGACACGAAACCCCAGCCGGCCGCTCCGGGCGAAGAGGGCGAAACCAGCCTGGTCATGGATGGCCTGATGCCCGTCGATGAGGCGAAAGCTCGCCTGGCTTTGCCCGATTTGCCGGGAGAGGGCACCTACCACACGCTTGGCGGACTGTTGTTGGCCCTGCTGCGGCGGGTGCCTCGGCAGGGTGACCGGATCGTGTTCGCGGGGTGGCGGTTCGAGGTGTTGGCGATGGACGACCGGCGCGTGGACAAGGTGCTGGCGCGGCCGGAGCCGGTGGCGGAGGGGTGAGCGTTTGGGTTGGCCGCGCGCACGCCGGTCAGGTTCCTCTGCCGGTCAACGCGTCGTTGCCTCTCTTGCTGAGGATCGAATGAGCCACATATTGTGGTTCATTCGATCGGAGTCCTTCGATGTACCCGCTTGAGGTCCGCAAGGTCATGGCCGTGTTGGGCGGGGTGAGGACGGTCGGTAGCTCGCCGAACACCCCGGTCGAACGCGCCGCCGCGATCGCCCAGGGATTGCCAGGTGCCGTCGTGCCATCGCTGGCGATCAATGCGCCGCCGAATCGACCCGACGCGCGTCGGCGTGTCGCGGCTCTTGTTACTTCGACAGCTAGCTTGAAGCGGTGGGCCCGTCTGTCGCCCGCCGCGAGCGAACGGGCCGAACATCTGGCTCGGATTGTCGCACTGGCTGTTCAGGCACTGGGTGACGCGGATGATGCGCGAGAGTGGCTCAACGCGCCCCATCCCCTGCTTGGGTCCGCCCGTCCAACCGATGTTTCCGCGACGGATCTGGGTGCCCGTCAGGTTGAGCGGATTCCGCACAACATCGAGTACGGCCTGCCGGTCTGACCGCGATTGCCCGTGCGCTCGGATTTGTCCCTCCGGCAAGCCGGGAGTGACATCGCAAATTCAATTCCCATCCAATATTAACACCTTGTTCATTCTCCCCCGGTAACCTCGGACGCGTTCTCAGCCCGTGTCCTCGAGGAAGCCATGCGCATCGGCATCGTCACCCCCGCGTTCAATGTCGCGCCCTACATCGGTGACGCGATCCGCTCGGTTCTGGCGCAAACGCATCACGATTGGACGATGACGATCGTCGATGACGGGTCCACCGATCCCACCGCCGCCGTAGCCGCGCGTTTCGCCGATCCCCGCCTTCACCTCATTCGCCAACGGAACGCGGGCGTATCCGTCGCGCGCAATCGAGGATTGGCGGCGAACAGGGCGGATGCGGTGCTGTTCCTCGATGGTGACGACTGGCTGAGCCCGAACGCGTTGGCCACGTTGGCGGCGGCGCTGCGCGCCAGCCCGAATGCGATCGCCGCTGTTGGTCCTTATGCCCGAGTGCCGGGGCCATCGCGGGTGCGCCGTCCAGCCTCCGGCGATCTGCTGGAAAGCCTGCTGGTCCGCAATCTGTTCGCCAATGGCGGCCACGTACTGATCCATCGGAATGCCGTGGATGCCACCGGCACCTTTCATCCAGGTCTGCGGTATGGCGAGGATTGGGAATACTGGACCCGCCTCGCGCGGCTGGGCGGATTTACCGCCGCCGCCTCGCCCACACCGCTGTTGTTCGTTCGCGAACGTCCTGACGGCGCTTACCGGAGCATGGCGGCTCGGCCGGCCTCATTCGCACCCTGCATGGAGGCGATATTCAACTTACCCTCTCTGAAAGCACGTTTGAGCCCGGCGGTCCTCGCTCGCCTGCGCAGGCGTGCTGAGGCCGAAAACGATTGGATTGTTGGGCGCGAGCTGATCCGTCAGGGGAAGCAAGAGGAGGGCATGGCGTTCCTGCGCCGCTCTGTCAGAGCTGCCCCGAGTTTCAGGCGTTTGGCCTTTCTCGCCGCCGGGTCGCTGCTCGTCGCGAGAATTGGACCATTCCGTCGTTACCCTGTGCCCCGAACAGTCTGAATTCCGTCAGCCGAAGATCCGTCCCACTTCGGATCACCATTGTGGACCGGCGGCCATTTTCGCGTCCGACTCTAAAATGGGAATCGTTGGCGCGATCCAAAAATCATTTGCCAGGATTGTATATTTGTCCCATTTTGTGAGGCGACCGACCGGTCCCTGAAAACAATCACGCCAAGGCTGTCCCCAGAGGCCAGGCGAAACATCGGAGAGGGAAGATGAGCATCCTCACCCAGGCCCGTCCCGCGCGGGCCGCAGCCGCATCGCTGTTGGCCGTTACCTTGTGTTTGAGCTTGCCAGGCTGCCAGTCGCCGATGGGTCCCGGCGCGTCTTTGGCGGTGGATACCAGCGACCCTTGCACCAACGAACGCTCGGCCTTCGCCGGTTCCAAGACCTATTTCCAGGATAAGCTCGCAACCGGCGCGCTCACCGGTGCCGCGATTGGGGCCGCCAGCGGCATTGCGTTTGGGCTGATCCATGGCCGGGTGGACGCCGGAACCGTGGTGGCGGCAACCGTGATCGGCGGCGTCGCGGGTGCGGGAACCGCGTATTACAACACGTTGGCCGAACGCGCGCGCGACCAGGAGGAACTCGCGAGCGCCATGAACCAGGATCTGGCTCGTGAAACGCAGGAAATCGACCGCACCACGGCGACCTTCGCGCGGCTGCGGGCCTGCCGGTTCGGTCAGGCGCAGTTCGTGAAGAACCAGGTGCGAAGCCGAGCGCTCGACCGTCCCACCGGACTGGCGCGGATCGCTTTCCATCGTGATCGTTTCGACCAGGAAATCCGCATCGCGCGCGAGTTCGGTCTGTCGATGGCCCGCCGCGGGGAGCAATTCCAGCAAGCCGCCAACGACCTGCGGACCCGGCCACCGGCCGCGAGACCGGGTGTGGTGGCGACGCGCGCCTCGCCGGCCCGCGTTGCTTCGGTCAATCGCGCCGCGTCGGTGTCGGTGCCAGAAAAACGCGCCAGCTTCGACCGGACCGTCGCCTCGGCGGAAAGCAGCGGCAAGACGGCGTTTAATCTCGACAGCAACACCAGTCTCTCCTGGCTGAGCGTCGCCGGGTTCGATGCGTAAATTTCTCGCGGCGCTGCTGGCCGTGGCGCTTCTGGCGTCGCGGCCGGCGGCGGCGGCGGACCAGGGGCCCTTCCTGGTGCTGGACACCGGGGTGCATGAGGCGGCGATCAACGCGATGGCGCCGCTGGCCGATGGCGCCGGGTTTGTCACCGTCTCCGACGACAAAACAGCCCGTGTCTGGCGTCCCGATGGCGCCGATACCCTGAGCGTGCTGCGCCCGGCGATCGGACCGGGCGACGATGGAGCGCTTTACGCGGTCGCGGCCTCGGCCAAGGTGATCGCGGTCGCGGGGCGGATCCACGCGCCTCAAGGCGGGTATGGGGTCGCGTTCTATTCGATGCAGGATTACCGGTCGCTGGCCTTGGTTTCCGGTCTGCCCAGCGCGGTGCTGACGATGAAGATGTCACCGGCCGGCGATCGCCTGGCGGTGGGCCTGGAAGCTGGCGGTCTGCGCGTTTTCGATCTGAAGACGCAGACGGTCTCGCTGGAAGACCGGGACTATTCCGGCAAGATCACGTCCCTGGACTTCGATCCTGCCGGGCGGCTGGCGGTCGCTGCCGATGACAACACGATCCGCGTATATGATGGCGCCCAGAAGCGGTTGCCTCCGATGACGATGCGCGCGGGCGCGCGGGCCTATGGCATCGCGTTCTCGCCAGATGGGGCGCGGCTGGCCGCCGGGGATCGGACCCGGCCGGTGGTTCATTTGTTCGACATGCGCGCGATGCGGTTCGAACGCGACCTTGAGGGCGCCGCGGGCAAGACCGGCAGCTTCAATGTTGTCGTGTTTTCGGCGGATGGCGGTGCGGTTTATGGCGGCGGCTCTTATCTCGATCGCACCGGGATCGTGCAAATTCGGCGTTGGCCGGTGACCGGCGGCGTCGCGATTGATATTCCCGTCGCGAACGATCTGGTAACCAGCCTACTGGCGCACGACCGGGGTATCTTGTTCGCGACGGCGGAGCCGGTGATCGGCGTGGTGGATGAAACCAACAGTGCCCGAGTGATCCAGGCGCCCCGCCATATCGACTTCCATGACCGGGCCCGGACCACTGTCAGATTGTCGCGCACGGGAGCGGGCATCGAAATTGTCATGCCCAAGGGCCGTGCCCTGGCTGTCGATGTCAGCACGCGTGAGGTCTTACGCGTTGACGGCTCCACGCGGGACTTCACCTCACCGGCCGCGAGCGGGTTCGGCATGACCGTCACGGACTGGCGTGACAGCCGGGCGCCCGCGGTGAATGGACGCAAGGTGGCGTTGGAACCGGCGGAAACCGCCCGGTCGGCCGCCGTATCGCCTGCGGGAGCCGTGCTGGGGACGGATTTTTTCGTCCGCTTTATCGGAAAGAATGGAACCGGGTGGAAGGTTTCGGCTGGCTCGCCGGTCTGGGCTGTGCATGCCAGCGCCGATGGACGGCTGGTGGTCGCGTGTTTCGGGGATGGTACGATCCATTGGTACAACGCCGGCGACGGCAGGGAACTGATCGCCCTGTTCATCGATCCGGCGACGGAACGCATGGTGCAGTGGACCCCGTCCGGTTATTTCGATCACGATCATCGGGACGATGGGCAGCCCGACGGGCGGTCCCTGATCGGCTACCGGATCAATCAACCCTCCGGCCGGACCAGCGATTTCATTTCCATTGGCCAGCTTTATCCAACCTGGTTCCGGCCCGACCTCGTTGGGCTGTCGTTCCGCGACGACGGCAATGCGAGACGCCGTGTGGGTGAACAGGAAGCGCGGTCGGGAAATATTGGCGATACCATCCGGCAGGGATTGCCTCCGAAGGTGACGCTACTGGATGCGTGCGGGGTGGAGTCGATGACCGTGACCGCTTGTAACGGCATGCGGTCGATTGAATTACCGCGTGGCCGCGCCGGCGATCCGCCCGCGGTCACCGCGCCCATGCTGCTCGTGCGCTACAAGGTGGAAGATCAGGGGAGCGAGTCCGGGCGGGTCGTGCCCCGCCTGAATGACGCGGTGTTCGGCAGCGATATCAAGGTCGAATCGACTCAGGGACGCACCCGGATCGAACGAGCGGTGATACCTCTCGCGCGGGGCCTGAACGTCGTCCGGTTATCTCCGGTCAGTGCCACTGGCGCGATCGAGGCGGGAAGCGGCGCGAGCCCGGAAATCCGGCTTGTCCGCTCCTTCGCGTCGCGGGAGAAGACACCTGACCAGCCGGCGCCGGAGGCGAAGGGAAAGCTGTTCGTACTGACGGTTGGCGTGGGGGTTTATCCAGCCCCGATTCCCCGGCTGGCCAATCCGGCGAACGATGCGAGGGCGCTGGCCGACGTGCTGCGGCAAGATAAGGGGCGGCTGTTCGCGGCACTCGACGTCGTGTCGTTGATCGAGGGACAGGCCACGGCGGCGAACATTCTCTCGACATTGCGGGATATCGCCGGGAAAGCCACGCCCGACGACGTCGTGGTCATCTTCCTCGCGGGCCACGGCCAGACAGTCGATGGTAAATATTATTTCGCCCCGAGCGATATGGGGCGTGGCGACGCGGGTCTGCTGGCCCGGATCAACGAGGCGAAAACCGAGGAGGCGGCCGGTGCGGCCGTCGATGCCGTTTTCCGGGCGGAAGGTCTGGGTCAGGACCAATTGCTGCCGGCGATCCAGAACATCCAGGCCACGCGCATCGCGTTCATGCTGGACACTTGCTATTCCGCGACGGTGGCCGACGCTGATTCGGTGCTGCGGCACGACGTCAACGCGACGATCACCAACCGGATCGGTCATGCGTCCGGCCGTTTCGTGCTGTCGGGATCGTTCACCGAGGCCTTCGATTCCGCGGCTGGGGCTGATGCGGCTGTCGGGGAAGAAGGGCACGGGTTGTTCACTGCTTATCTGTTGCGAGCTCTGAACGGCGACGCGGGGACGGACGAGTCGGGGCAGATCGACATCTACAAATTGGCGACCTTCACCCGGGATCGCGTCGCGAGCGCCAGCCGGCGCATCCTGGAACGGGCCGGCGCAAAAACCGGCGTGAAACTGCCGGAGGTTCAGCGGCCCGCCTATTATTTCGCGGGTAATGAATTTTTCGCGATCCGCAAATTGCCGTCAGCGACTCTGGCCAAGTAACGCCGGTAACTCCCACGGTTCGGCGAGCCCGAGCCCGCGCACGGCGATGCCGTTGGGCAAGGCCGCCGAATAGGATTCATGGTGATGTCCATGCACGATCAGCCTCGCCCCGCCGGCCTTGGCCAGTCGATCGATGACGCTGAAACCGTGACGATGACAGGATGGGGCTTCGTGAGTCACCAGAACATCGAAACTCTGACCCTCCAGGGCCTTCAGATCCGCTGGAAAAATTGAATCCCGATGCCACAACGGCAGACCGCCGCGCCAATGCCTGGCGGGGCTTTGGTGCGCCAAAAAGGTTGCGCGGTCATGAAATCGCGCGGGTTCGATGCGGCCCGACCCTTCATCCTCACGGGGGTACCAGATCGAGGGTTTGAAGACGCCTGGCAAACCAGCCGCGCGAACGCCGTTCAGGTCGATGGCACGAAAGCCGATATCGCCCGTGGGGTGGTCTGTCACCAAATTGTCGTACGTGGATTCCGTTTCGCAGTCGTGATTGCCCAGGATCCAGTGGACGCGCCAGCCCGCCGTCAGGACGGGGGCGAGTGTCTCGGTCAGCGGCCGCCGGCAATCCTGGTCGCCCAAAAGAATGAGGATGCCCGGGGAACGGGTGAGGCAGGCCCGCAGAATGGGGGAGAAATTCCCGTGCGGGTCGCCCGCGAACAAGAGCGGCATGGTCCTTCCTGGTGGCATCGTCGTTCGCCACCGTGGCGAGGGGGGAAGATCGCCCACGGGTTACCTCGCGGCCGGGCAACCGGAAGCCAGCGGGCGAGGTTTCCCTGACTTCGGCGGGAGATTGGCGGTGCGTTCGATGAAATCCGCGACATTGTCGTGCAATTGCGCCAGCGCGTCTCGGGTCACGTACACAAGGTGTCCCGACTGATAGCAGCGGTATTCGATATTGCCATGTAGCTCGGCGGGGATCGGCAGATGCCGCATCTCGTACTGGCCCTGGAACCAAGGCGTGATCAAATCGTAATATCCCGCGTTGAGTTGCACCTTCAGCAGCGGGTTGTATTTCATTGCGTGCGCCAGGTCAGGCATCACGTTCGCGGGCCCATCGGACGGAGATTCAGTTTCCGGGCTACCGGGCAGCTTATGTCGAAAGCTCCAACGTTCGCTGATGTCGTCCACGGCGGGACGGTAGGTCTTGCCGTCGCCGTAGCCGAGTATCCGGCGGACATAATCGTTGAAACTCGACACATAGGCGGAGGTGATCGCCGCATCGGTCGGGTCGTATTTCGCCTTGCGGCTCATGCGATCCAGGGCGGGGCCGGAAAATCGGGAGTCGGTCGCGCCGATGATCAGGCCGCGGTCGCGCAGCAACTCCTGGCGGAATTCGTCGGCTCCGACCCGCAAATCGGAGCGGCGGAGGTAGTCGGCCGATAATCCGGTGTACTCGCGCAGCTTCCCCGCGATCTTCTCGCGTTGGGCCGGGTCCAGCGCGGCCCCGGCGGCCAGCGCGGCGGCGTAATCGCCGATCGCGAACCGTCCCACCTCGTTCAGCAAAGCCACCGGCGGTCCGCCGGAGCGATTCTCGGGCGCTTGACTGTAATACCAAGCTGTTGCCGCGTAGGTCGGTAAACCCAACTGGTATGGCAGATCGTTGCCTGGCGAGGTTTCCGGCCGGTCAGGATAAAACGCACTGGAGAGTACCTGCGACAGCATGATGACGCCGTTGAAATCCACGCCGGGATCGGTTGCCAGGCGATCCACGAGTACCGCTGCGCGGGTCGTGCCGTAGCTTTCGCCGAATAAATATTTGGGTACGTTCCAGCGCTTGTATTTCGACAGGAAGCTGGTGATGAACGCGGCGAAGGCGTGCGCGTCTTCGTCGACGCCGTAGAACGATTTTTCCTTGTCCTCGCCCATGATCCGGCTGAACCCGGTGCCCGGAGCGTCGATGAACACCAGATCGCTTGCGTCCAGAAGGCTGTGTTCGTTGTTGACGAGGCGGTAGGGGGCGGGCGGGGCGTGCCGCGCATCGGGGGTATCGACTCGCTTTGGCCCAAAGGCGCCCATGTGCAGCCACACCGTCGCCGATCCTGGGCCGCCGTTGAACAAAAATGTGATCGGGCGGGGGACCGGGCCTGGGTCGCGGTGGAAATAGGCGACGTAGAAAATGGAAGCCTGAGCGGGCACGGTTTTGGATCTCTTGTCCGGATCGGATTTATCTTCGGCCTCGTTCGCGCGGGGGACATCGTCCCAGTCTTTCGGATGAACGACCAGCGTGCCAGCTACCGCGCAGTAGGCGATGTTGGTGCCGCCAACGGTGACTGACCCGTCGCTCCAGGTTTCTTCCGGAGTGAAGCCAGGGGGGCGGTTGTCCGTGTCCGCGGCCGGGGCCTTTGCCGGTGGTGGGCCGCAGCGTGCCGCGGGGACAGGATCGGGCGCGCGTTTGGCGGCGATGGCCTGGATGGCGACCGCCAGGCATGACATCAGAATGACCAGGCCCTCGATGTGCCGCCTCATGCTTTCAGTCCGCGCCGGTGCGCCTGTGGGTTTGGAATAGGTGTGGTCCTTTCTGGCTTGAGCATCGTCGGCCATTATGGCCGCGGTAAGGCTGACGGGGGAAGACGATGCCAGCTCGCACCGGTGCCGAATTGCTGCGCGGATTGAAGGACCATCGGGAGATCTGGGTCGGGAACGACAGGGTGACGGATGTCGTGTCGGATCCCGCGTTTTCCGGCGCAACGATATCTGTCTGACGCACACGCTGATCCATCCGACGATCAATAAGGCAACGGATGAGACTCCCGGTCAGGAAAACGATGTCATTCTGCGCAAGGTCGCCGATACCGAGCATGGCATAATCGTGCGTGGGGCCCGCATTCTTTCGACCTTGGCGCCCTTCGCGGACGAGTTGGCGGTTTACCCGGGCCGTCCACTGCCTGACGGTGGCGATAAATTCGCGGTGTCGTTTTGCATTCCGATGGCCACGCCGGGGCTGAAATTCATCTGCCGTGACTCCGTGGCGGGAACGGACAACAAATTCGACCGTGGCATATGATGAATAACGCGAACCTGCGGCCTTACATAGACAAGTATCTGCGTGGTGCGAATGATACCAGCGCGGAACGGCGCATTCGTCTGTTCCGTTTGGCGTGGGATTGCGCGGGGACCGCGCTGGCGTCGCGGGTTGAACTGTATGAGCGCTTCTACCTCACGTCTGGCGCTCGTAACCAGCAGCGCGCGCAGGCTTTGGCGAAGCGGGATCAGGCTATGGCGCTGGTCGAGCGGTTTTTGAAGGAGCCGGTCGATTAGCAAGGCTCGCTGCTTGCCTGACCCGACTCAAAATGGAATCCTCCGCCGCCGGAACGCCCGGAAGGAAAAGCCATGATCGAACAAACATTGGATATCGTCACCAAAGACGGGGCGATGGAAACGTTCATCGTCCACCCGGACCGTGGCGCTCATCCACCCGTGCTCTTGCTGATGGATGCCCCGGGGGTCCGTGACGAGTTGCGCGACATGGCCCGCCGCCTGGCCACCGTCGGCTATTATGCGATGCTGCCGAACCTGTATTACCGCGCCGGCCGCGATACGATGTATGGGCCGGACGTGACGACCAAGGGCAGTGCCGAACAAGCGCGAATGCGAGCTGTGCGCACGAAGATGACCATCCCGCCGGTCATGGCCGACGTCGCCGCGATGATCGCCCATGCGGACGGGCAGGCCGCCGCGAAACCCGGTCCGGTTGGAACCCATGGGTATTGCATGAGCGGTCCCTATTCGCTGGCCGCCGCCGCGCGTTACCCGGATCGCATCGCCGCCGCCGCATCGTTTTACGGCACCTGGCTGGTGTCGGAAAATGAGGAAAGCCCGCATCTCAATCTCGGCAAGGCCAAGGGCGAGCTTTACATCGGCTGTGCCGAGCACGATGAACTCGCGCCTTTGCCGATGGTCGCGGAACTCAAAGCCTTGTTCGACAAATCCGGCAATCCGGGCGAGTTGGAGATGTACCCGACCGTGCATCACGGTTTCGCGTTTCCGCAGCGCTGGTGTTACGACAAACCGGCGGCCGAGCGGCATTGGGAACGGTTGATCGCGCTCTATCGCCGCCGTCTGGGCTGACGGCGGCGTCCTCGCATACCACGGAGCCGCGCCGATGGAACTTTGGAACCACTGCGAGAATCCTTATCCTTTCGTGGCGGCCGAGGTTCTCGATGCCGCTCCCTCCGTGCGCGCCAGCCTCCCCAACAAATATTGCGAGCCCGAAATCGCGGCCGGACTCTATGATGAGATATGGGAGGAATACCGGCATTGCGACGAACTTGGATTGCACATCGTCACGAATGAACACCATTCCGGTATCAACAATCTTTGGGCCGCGAGCCCGGTTATCACCGGTATCGTCGCCAATCTGACTAAGAAGGTCCGCATTCTTTCCCTGGGCACGTTGGTCACGGTACGGCCCGATCCGGTACGAGTGGCCACCGAGTACGCGACGATCGACGTTATCTCCCGTGGCCGGCTGGATATCGGCTTCGTTAAGTCGGGTGCGACCGAAATGGTGTCCGGCGATGCCAACCCGATGCGCATCCGCGAACGGGAATGGGAAGCGATCGATCTGATTGAAAAAGCCCTGACCACGCATGACGGGCCGTTCAGTTGGGAGGGCAAATTCTTCACTCACGCCCATGTCAACATTTGGCCGCGCCCCTGGCAAAAGCCTCGCCCGGAGTTCTGGGCCGCCACGTCCGATTTGCCGACCTGCGCCGAACTGGGCCGCCGCGGATTTATCAATACGTTGCTGTTCGGCGGCTACGACCGCACGCGTACGGCATTCAATGCCTACAAGACCGCCCGAGCTGACGCCGGATTGCCCGCGCCAGGCGAGGACCGCTTTTCCTACATGGCTTTCTGCTATGTCGGCGACACCGATGAAGAAGCCTTTCGAATTGGCCAGAAGATTGCCTGGTTCCTGACGGTCAGCATCAAAAGCTCGCCGCAAATGTCGAAGTTTCAGCCCGGCCAGATCGCGCCGGAAATGACGCCCGCCGCATGGCGTGCCGGTGCATCGAAACGGCCGACCGATCTCTCGGTCGAGGCACTTATCCGCCAGGGTCAGATGTTCTGCGGCAACCCGGACACAGTGGTCCGCCAGATCAAGGAGTTCCGCCAGCGGGTTGGCGGCGTCGGCCGGATCATCATGATGACCCGCCAAGGGCTCGTGACGCACGCGGAAGCCATGAAAAGCTTCTCCCTCGTGGCGAAAGAGGTGTTGCCTCAGCTTCAAGGCCTCGGCCCGGTGGACGCCGATATGCCGGCGGCGGCGCAATGACCACGACGCGTGCCGGTCCGTTTGAGTTGGAGACGTTGCGCCGCGGTTCCGGCCGACCAATCCTGATAATTCACGGCAACAATCCGGTTCACCCGAATGCGCCCTTTTTGGACAGGCTCGCGAAGCATGGGGAGGTCATCGCGCCGTCACATCCAGGCTTTGGCGCGTCACCGCCGCCTGACGATTTCGATACGATGTACGATCTGGTAAATCTGTATCTGTCCGTACTTGAAACGCTGGGGTCTGATGACATCACGGTCATTGGGTTCTCCTTTGGCGGTTGGATCGCAGCCGAACTGGCGGTGGCGAACCCAACAAATCTCGCTCGCCTTGTGTTGGTAGATCCTGTCGGCATTAAACTCGGCGGCCGCGAAGAGCGGGATATCGTGCATTTCTTTAACACCGATCCCGCTGAGCTCAATCAGAGAAGCTGGCACGACCCCGCGCGCCGGCCCGCCGGGATTTATGCCCTGGGTTGGCAGGCGACAATCAGCGACGCGATGACCGATCAAGAGATGATCGCGCTCGCCCGCAACTGGGATTCGCTGTGCCTCTACGCCTGGCGGCCGCACATGTTTAATCCGGGTCTGAAACAGTGGTTGCACCGGATCGCCATGCCGGCGCAGGTGATCTGGGGCGAGTCCGATCGCATTGTCACGCCTGATTATGGCCGGGCCTACGCCGGTCTCATTCCCGGGGCGGCATTCACGACCATCCCGAACGCAGGTCACCACCCGGAGCTGGAACAACCCGATGCTTTCGTTGAAGCAGTCGCGCGCTTCATGGATGTCACCAAGGGTCCTCGCCGATGATGTTCATCGTTCGCACGATGGGTGAAATTCCGGTGGAAGTTGGGTTCCTTATCCGCCAAACCCGGAAAACGCCGGCTTTGGCGACCGGCGGCACACACGATTTCTTCTGCGATGGCGAAATCGGCGTCGCGCGTGACCAGGGGTTGAATGTCGTTCCGGTTCATGACGGGTGGTATGCCGATGACACCGGCGGCGGGGTCGCGATCTGGGGGCAGGGACGGTTCTGGGAAATCCGCGATACTCCCTTCACAGTGCGTGAAACCTCGACCGAGGCGCCGTCACCGGCGGCGGAGGGTCGGGCCGGAGAGATTGTCAATGTTCGGAATGCGATCTTTGGGGTCTGATCACGGGCCACAATCGACGATCAATGGGTCGTAACCCAGGGCGCGAAAGAATTTCAACAGGTCCGCGGAGCGCAAGGTGGTTGACGCGGCGTTATGCAGCGGGTGGAAATTCACCCATTCGCTTTTGGGCAGATCCTCGTCGACCACGACAGTCACTCGCCGCGCGAGATCGTTGATCAGGCCAAACGGTGTCACGGACCCGGGGGTCAAGCCCAGAACCTCCTGGAGCAGGTCTGGCCGCCCAAACGACAGACGAGCGGCCTGAATGCGTTTTTCCAGCCGGTTCAGGTCCGCGCGTTTATCGCCGGGCATCACCGCCAGCCAAATTTTGTCTTTCCGATCCTTCAGAAACAGGTTCTTGCAATGCAGACCGGGAATTTTGCCGTGCCATGCGCGCCCCTCCTCGACCGTGAAGATCGGCGGGTGCGCCATCGTGGAATGCTCGATACCTAATCGATCCAGGAAAGTGAAAAGATCGTCTTGCGTCGCGGTCATCGTTTCAGCGGTATCCATTTGAGCGGGATTGAGGTTCCGGCGGTCCCTGTACGCCACGGCAAAGGCGTTCCGGGAAGGCGCTTACCCCGGCGCCATGGCGCGCGCGAACAAACTCGTATTGTGCCGCAGCATCGCGAGATAATCGGGCGCTGGTCCGCCAGGCTTCGACAACGAATCCGAATACAACGGACCGGACAGGGTCGCGCCGGTCTCTCGCGCCAGCATTTTGGCCAGCCGGGGGTCGGTCATGTTCTCCAGGAACACCGTCCGCACCTTCTCCCGCCGGATTTGCGCGACCAGCGCGGCGATCGCTTTGGCCGACGGTTCGGCGTCGGTCGCGATGCCCTCGGCGGCGAGGAAATCGATCCCGTAACGATCGCCGTAATAGCCGAAGGCGTCATGCGTGGTCACGATGCGCCGCGCGGCTTGCGGGATTGGCGCGAATTGCGCCGAGATCCAGGCGTCCAGCTTCTCGATCTCCGCGACGAAGCGCACAGCGTTGGCGCGGTAGGCTTCGGCATGATCGGGATCGGCCGTCGCGAGGCCTTCGGCGATGTTCCGTGCGTAAAGGATGCCATGGCGCGGGTTTTGCCAGGCGTGGGGATCGGTCGAGGTGGCCGCGCCCTCTCGCATCAGGCGTGGCGTCACGCCGGTGGTGGCAATGACCTTGATCCCGCGGAAACCGGATGCCGTGCCAAGCCGCGCGATCCAGCCTTCCAATCCGAGCCCGTTCTCAACCAGCAGCACGGCGGACGCCAATGTCCGGGAGTCCGCCGCCGTGGGTTGATAAACATGGGAATCCGCATCCGGCGGAACGAGGCTGACAACCGTTATCAGGCCACCGCTCACGCGCCGGGTGATATCGGCCAACACCGAAAAACTCGCCACGGCCCCGCCCGGGCTGGCCGCCCATCCCTGGGCCGACGGAGCCAGTGCCAGTCCAGTCAACAAGGCACGCCGGTGCATCAATCAGTGTCCATCCAAACAGAGGTGTGTCGCGTATCGGCTACCCGCCCTGTCCGCCGGACGCAATCTCTGGCTGGATAAGGCATGGCGAACTCCCACTCAGTTCACGTCATCGGTGCGTCAGGCCGGTCCGGGATCGCGTTGGCACGAGGATTGGGCGCGCGGTTGATCCCGGTCGTGCGCGACACCGGAAAATGGGCCGCGTTTGGTTTGGGACGGGAGGCGCGCATCGCCGATCTCGCCAATCCCGGCGATCTGGCGCGGGTCTTGCGCGACGCGACACATATCGTGAGTTGCGCGCATGCGCGTCATGCTGCGGAGGTGATCGCCGCGGCGCCGCCGGACGCGCGGCTGGTGTTTCTGGGCAGCACCCGCAAGTTCACTCGCTGGCCCGATGACCATGGCAATGGCGTGCTGGCGGGGGAGGCGGCGTTCCTGACCTCCGGCCGAGCCGGCGCGATGTTGCATCCGACGATGATTTATGGCGCCGAGGGCGAGGACAACGTGCGACGTCTGGCGGCTCTGACGCGACGTTTGCCATTGCTGCCGTTGCCGGACGGCGGCCGGTCGCTGGTGCAGCCGATCCACCAGAGCGACGTCACGCGGGCAATTCTGGCGGCGCTTGGCCATGACTGGACCGAGCCGCGCGCCTTGATCATCGCGGGTCCGGAGCCAATGACCTATGTCGCGTTCCTGCGCGCGGTGGCCACGGCCTCGGGAGCGCGGCGGCCGCGAGTTGTCAGTGTGCCCGCCGCCGCATTGATCGTGGCGGCGTCGCTGAGCCGGTTTATCCCCGGCGTGCCAACCGTGGCGAGGGCGGAAATCCGCCGGTTGCTGGAGGACAAAGCGTTCGACATCGCCCCCATGCGGGAGTTGCTGGGCTTTTGCCCGATCTCGCTGGCGGAAGGACTTGCGCTGACCTTCCCGCCCGATCATGTTTCGCCCCTTACGTTCGCGCCTGACTGACCGGAGAGCCCAGGATGCCCATCATCAACCGGATCGCGGAATTTCACACCGAAATGACCGAATGGCGGCGCGATCTGCACGCCCATCCGGAATTGTCGATGCAGGAATTTCGAACCTCGGCGACCGTGCAGGATAAGCTCCGCTCCTTCGGGGTGGATGAGATCATCACGGGAATGGCAACGACCGGCGTCGTGGGGGTGATTCGCGCCGGTTCGTCGGGCCGTGCCATCGGGTTGCGCGCGGACATGGACGCACTGCCGATCCAGGAAGAAACCGGAGCGCCGCATGCCAGCCAGACTCCGAACGTGATGCATGCGTGCGGTCATGACGGTCACACGACGATGCTGTTGGGGGCGGCGAAATACCTCGCGGAGACGCGCAACTTCGACGGCACTGTCTATCTTATTTTCCAGCCCGCCGAGGAGTTCGAGGCCGGCGCCGACAAGATGGTGAAGGACGGGCTGTTTGAAAAATGCCCGATGGAGATGGTGTTCGGCTTGCATAACTGGCCACAATCGCCGGAGGGCACGTTCCTGTGGCGCTCGGGCGATGTCATGGCGGCGGTGGCCTGGATCGACATCACGATCACCGGCAAGGGCAGCCACGGCGCTTTCCCGCATCAGGGGATCGATCCGGTGGTCGTGGCGGCGAACATCGTCACCGCGCTGCAAACCATCGTGTCGCGCAACATGGAGCCGATCCAGGGCGGAGTTGTCTCCATCGGCCATATCTCCGGCGGCGACGCTTACAACATTCTGCCTGAGCGCGTCGTCATGAAGGGCACCGCGCGCTGGTTCCGGCCCGAGGTTGGCGAGATCATCGAAAAAGGCGTGCATCGTTTGGTCAACGGCATCGCCGAAAGTTACGGCGCGAAGGCCGAGGTGCGGTTCAGCCGCCATGCGCCCGCGACGATCAATGACGAGGACGCGACAACGTTCGCGGTATCTGTCGCCAACACGATCGCGGGCGAGGCGCGGGTGAAGCACATGCCCTCGCCGACCATGGGGGGCGAGGATTTCGCCTACATGCTCAACGAAAAACAAGGTGCGTATCTCATGCTGGGCGGTGGCCGCGGCCCGGACGAGCCGCTGCTGCATCACCCGCGTTACGATTTCAACGACGCGATCCTGCCGGTTGGGTCCTCGTGGTATTCGACGCTGGCGGAACGGTATTTGTCGAGAACGACCTGATCAGCGCGCCAATCTTTTCCGGATCGCCGCCGCGCGATTCAGCACCGTGCGCGCGCGGTTGACCACGGGTACGTCGATCATCGCACCCTCGAACTGCACTGCCCCAAGCCCCTTGGCGTACGCGTCGTCGTACGCGGCGATCATCCGTTCGGCACGCTCGACCTCCGCGGGATCGGGCGAATACTCCTCGTTCAGTACTTGGATCTGCAATGGGTGGATCGCGCTGGCGCCAACGAAGCCCAGGCGACGGGAGCGGCGTACAATGGCGCGGAACGCGTCCTGGTCGCGAAAATCGGCGATCGATCCCACGAACCCCATCGGCATGATCCCCGCCGCCCGCGCCGCGAACAGCATCTGTTGTTTTGGGTAGAACAAACCCTCTGGCTCCGACTGCATCCCCGCGTCGGCGGCGAAATCTTCCGAACCCAGGCTCATGCCGACGATGCGGGGGTGGCATCGAGCGATCTCCGGCATACGGAAGAAGCCCTGAGTCGTTTCGACCAGCACGTATAGTTTCACCGTGCCGGGCGCGATGTTCCGTTCCACTTCCAGTTCGTCGACCATTTCGGCGACTGCCAGCACGTGTTCGGGACTGTCGACTTTCGTCAGCACCAGCGCCGAGATGCCAGGGATCGTCGCGGCCTCGACATCGCGCACCATCATCCGCCAGGGGCGATTGACCCGCACCAGCACGTCGGCGCCCTTGCGGGAGACATGCGGGATGGCGTCGGCGATCATCGTGCGGGCGACGTCCTTCTGGGATGGCGCGACCGCGTCCTCCAGGTCGAGTATGATGCCGTCGGCACCCCGGTCAGCACCGGTCTTCACGAATTTTTCGACGTTCACCGGAACGAACATCAATGAACGCCAAACCGGGAGATCTTCACGCATGATTCAGGACTCCTTGAGCGTGCCATCGGCCGTCAACGCGTCGATCCGCGCCGCGTCAATGCCGATGGATTCGAGAATGGAACGGGAATGCTGGCCCAGATTGGGCGCCGCGGAGCGGAACCGCCCGGGTGTTTCGGACAGGCGGGGAATGATGTTATGCATCAGCACCGATCCGGCTTCTTCGTCCGGCGCCTCGACCAGCACGCCGCGGCCTTGCACGTGCGGGTCTGCCAATAATTGGTCGATTTCAAAGACGGGGTTGGCGGTAACCTCGGCGGCTTCGAAGATAGCCATGTTTTCCGCCAGCGTGCGGGCGGCGATGAAGTCAGCCACCGCCGCGTCGCAAGCGTCGATGTTACGGACGCGGTCCGTGTTGGTACGGAACCGCGGGTCCGTGATCATTTCGGGTTTGCCGATGGCGTGGAACACCCGCTCGGCCATCGCCTGGATCGAGGCGGACATCGCGATGAACCGGTGATCGCTGGTTTCGTAGACGTTCCGAGGCGACGTCGTCAGCGACCGGCTACCGGTCCGCCGCGGCTTCTCGCCGCTGACGGTATAAATCGCCGCGTCGGGGCCGAGGACGGAAATCATTGGCTCCAGCAATGGCAAATCGATCACCTGCCCTTTGCCGCCGCGCTCCACGACCCGCAACGCGACCATGATCGCATAGGCGCCATACAGACCGGAGATCATGTCGGCCATCGCCAGCGGCGGCAGCACGGGCGGGCGGTCCTCGAACCCGTTTTTGGAGGCGAAACCAGACATCGCCTCGACCAACGTTCCGAATCCCGGACGATCGCGGTAGGGGCCGTCCTGACCGAAACCGGTAATGCGCACGATGATCAGGCCGGGATTGCGCTCATGCAAGACCGCGGGCGAGAAACCCATTTCCTCCAACGTGCCGGGCCGGAAATTTTCGATCAGGACATGCGATGTCGCCAACAGGTCGTGCAGCACGTCCTTACCCGCCTGAGGGCGCAGGTTCAGGGCGAGGCTTTTCTTGTTCCGTGAATAAACCTTCCAATGCAGCGACAGGCCTTTGACGCGCCACGCGCGCAGCGGATCGCCGACTTTCGGATCCTCGATCTTGATCACCTCGGCGCCCTGATCGGCGAGTTGCAGACTGACCATGTTGCCGGCGACCAGGCGCGACAGGTCGACGACCCGGATACCGGACAGCGGGACCGATGCATTGGGGTCGAATTCAATCTTTGGGATCATCTTGCGCGCTCTCTCAGACCCGGTATGAGTGCGACAGACACAGGTGGCCCGCAAGGGCTGAAACGGGAATCGCCGAAAGGCGGCCGCCCCCGCGACTGTAGCGACGAGTCCGGACTCAACCATGCCATTGCCCAGGGGAATAAAACCCGGGCGAGAAGGCGGGTCCGGATGATGACTCGTGAGCCAGGAGACCGGCCGGTGTCGAGACCGCGCGCGTGCCGTTGGGGCGGGGTGTACTCATGGCGCCGGGGAGAAACCCGGATGCGGGAGGTCGGCATATGACCGATGGAGAACCCGCATGCGCTCAAAACTCGCGCTGCTGGCAATGATTTTGCTTGCACAAAATGCCACTGCTCAGCCCGTGGTGATACTTCCCGACACTGTCGTGACCGCGACGCGAAACCCCTTGCCCGTGACGAACATTCCCGCCGGCGTGACCGCGATCGATCGGCAGGCGATCCAATCCAGCGGCGCCACGACGCTGGCTGACGTGCTGGCCACCGTGCCGGGTCTGCATGTCAGTCCATCGGGTGGGCCCGGCGGTCAGGCCAGCGTCTTCATGCGCGGCACCAATTCAGGGCATGTGCTGGTGCTGCGGGATGGGATGCCGATCAATGACGCCTCCGAGGTCTCCGGCGCATTTAATTTCGGTGTCGACACGCTATCGGATATTGAGCGTATCGAGGTGGTTCGCGGCCCAATGGCGGCTCTGTATGGATCTGGCGCGGTTGGCGGTGTGGTCAATCTGATTTCCAGGCGCGGCACAGAAGGGGCGCCGCGCCTGGAAATGGACCTGTCTGGCGGCTACCCCGAGACGATCGTGGGGTCCGCGTTCGCGGGTGGCACGATCGGTCCGTTCGATTACGCCGTGACCGCCGAGAGCCAATCCAAGCGAGGTTTCGACAGTACGCCTCAACGGATGCGGGTCTATACAGGAACTCCGCAAGGGTTTCGCGACCGGATCGCGACGGTGAACCTCGGGTATACGCCTGTCGACGGGACACGGCTGTCGTTGTTTCTTCGCGCCCGGCAAACGCTGTTCGGATTTAACTCGCTGGGGTCGCCAACGTTCGACACGGCAAATTCATCCGGTCAGACCGCATCGCTGATGGGACGGATTGGCGGGACATCGCGGCTGTTCGGTGGCGCCTATGAAACCGGGCTCTTTCTTGGCCGGACACAGGATAATCGGCGCTATTTACAGGTGCTCAACCTGGCGGATCCCAATCTGACCGCGCAGGACAACCGGTACCACGCCTACCGGACCGATCTGCAATGGAACAACACGGTCCATCTGAACGATCTGTTCCCGTCGGATCACCTGACCGCGACCGATCTGACCTTCGGATATCAACACACAATCGATACCATCAATGTCAAGGTCAACGACTCATTCTCGGGATTTCCGTTCCGGCAGGCGGCGCGGGCGAGCATGACGACGGACGCCGGCCACGCAGGTCTCACCACGACGTTCCGGAAGCATCTTATCATGACGGCACAGGTGCGTCAGGACTGGGTGGGCGGCAACACGCCCACGACATGGCGCGTCGGTTCGGTCCTGGATGTGCCGCTGCTGCGCACGTCGTTTAAAGCGGCTTACGGCACATCGTTTCGCGCGCCATCTTTGTTTCAACGATTCGGGATCGATTCATTTAGCACGATTGGCAATCCCGCGTTGAAACCTGAAAGCGCGGAAGGTTGGGAACTCGGCTTCACCACGAAACTTCCCGTCCTGGGGCGCGAAGATGCCGTTACGTTTGGCGCGACCTTCTTCAGTCAACAAGTGCGCGATCTGATCGTCGGCGTCTTTGTGCCGGTCGCCACTTCGGTCAATCTCGGATCGGCGCGAATCCAAGGGGTTGAGGCAGAGATCACGTTGCGTCCCGCCGCATGGCTGACACTGCATGGGAGCTATACATTCACCGATGCGACAGCCGTTGGCCAATCCGCGGCAACCGGGTCGGCATTATTGCGGCGGCCTCGCCACGCCGCCGAGGCGGATTTGACCGTGATGCCAATGCCGGGTCTGCGTATCGTGTCGCAATTGATTTACACAGGCCCGGCGCACGATTTTCTGTACGGCAACTCAGGCTCGGGGATTGGCTTCGGGGTGGGGCAACAGGGCCTGGTCGCCAACATGACCGCGGCCTACGACGTGACGCCGAAAGTGCAATTGCACCTCGACGGCACGAACATTTTTAACTCTCGTTTCGAGCCGGTCAATGGTTTCCAGATGCCGGGCACAACCGTCCTTGCGGGGGTGCGCATGCGCTGGTGACGTCACGCCGGGGGCTCCTCGGAACTCCCGCTGTTGCCTTCACTGAGCAACCATGCAATTGCAAGTCATTCTCATCTGACCGGTCAGCCCTCATGCGCCTTGGTCTCACCCTGCTGCTGCTTCTCCTCACCGTTCCCCCAGCCTGGGCGGACAATCCGCCAGAGGTCACCATTGCGTTCGTTGGCGATCGCGTCGACCCAGCCGAGGTGCCGGTGCCTGCCAACGTGAAGGTCGCCCTGAAGATCGAAAACCGGTCCAACGTGGCCATGGAGTGGGAAGGCAAGCCATTGCATCGGGAAAAAGTCGTGGCCGCCGGAGGCAAGGCCACAGTGTCGATCGGACCCCTGAAGCCCGGCAGTTACGAATTCCATGACGATTTCCACCCGAAAGTCCGGGGCAATCTGGTCGTGCGCCGATGTTCGCAGTCGCCCTGATCGTCCTACGCGAAACGCTGGAGGCGGCGCTGATCGTCAGCATTGTCCTGGCCGCGTCGTTGGGCATCCCGGGTCGCTGGGGGTGGCAACATTCGCCGCCGCCATCGGGGCAGCCTTTGCCGGCAATGGGCAGGAGTTACTGAATGTCGCGATCCTCGGCATGGCCGTGTTGTATGCTCGCCTGGCACAATATCTGGTTTCCAGCAAAAATGAAGAATTCTGGCGCGGACCTGCCATTGTTCGAAATCCGCGGCACGGACGCTCAACGACAGAGCGCGCCGCTTGTGACCTGTTCTGAGGACTCAATCCGCTTTCGTAAGGACACTTAGGCGACGCCCAAAGACTACCGAGTCGCGCCGCCTTCCTCCCCTCGTCATGGTTCGGCTCGACCGGACCATCCGAAGCGGCACTGTACCGCGACCGATGGTCCGGTCGAGCCGAACCATGACGAGGGGAGGCTGGAGCCCGATCGA
>SHWL01000170.1 GCA_009693865.1 Acetobacteraceae bacterium
GCGAGCACTGCACCTTCCCCGCAGTGAGCACCATGGCATGCTCGGCACCAGTCGGACGTTCAGGCCTGCCGCACATGCCAAAAACCGGAGGTGGATAAAGCAACCCTCGTTACGAATGCCGGGCGACAACTATCTTGACACTCACCGAGCCTTCCGGTTGGGTGGAACGCTGGTGCCGGTATTCCCCCCGATGCGCGGACGGCTGCCTTCGCGGTACGGCAATTGTTGGATCTGGAACGGGACGGTGCCCCGGCTCCGATTATTAACCCGTCACCTGATGGTGCCATTTATGCTGAATGGCACATGAAGGATCTCGATATTGAAATGATATTCGAAGCACCCGACCGGATCGTGGTACTGGCGGAAGATGCCAGGAACGAAATTCCACCCATTGAGGCGGAAGGACTTAATATGTCGATTGCCGCTGGCGCTTTGTATCTTCTTCGCACTCGGTAGGTTGGAATGCCATTGTGCCCACCGAAGAGATCGGCAACGATGATTGGCTTCTCCGTGGAATTCCACCATGGCACTTACCCCAATTCAACCAAAATCAGAAAGACGGCGACGGCTCCGCGCCACGCCCGCCGTCGCCGGTCTTCGCGCTGGACCGAGGCGAGGACGGGTTGCCGTTTCATTTGGAGTCGTCATTGCGCGCGGCCGGCAGCCTCTGACCTACGGTTGCCCGTTGGGCGAACCGGGATGGGCGGTGTGCGCGATCAGGGCGATGGGGTTTCGAATTGCCAGGGACGATCAACCCCATCATGTTCTGGTGGTCGGCCTCGCCGATCTCAAAGGCACGGCGCTTCGCCGGGCGCAACGCGACATCGCGCGGCGTTCATCCTATATTGTGCCCTCGATCACGGGATAACGGGAAAGGACAAAGATGGCCATTCACATCCACAACCTGTACTGCGACGCCAACGGTGAATCGCACTGGCGCGACCTCGATATCGGGTGGGAAAATGAGGGACCCGAGGGCAAAACCTCCGCCCATCAGTTCGCCAACGGAATCATCTTCCGGCAAACCCAGGCCGAGCACGACCGGCCCTGGCATCCCGCGCCGCGGCGGCAATACATCATCAACCTCGACGCGGGCGTGGAACTGACCGCCAGCGACGGAGAATCCCGCAAAATCGGCGCGGGCGAAATCGTTCTGGTCGAGGACACGAGCGGCAAAGGTCATTTGTCCAAATCGATCGACAATCAGATGCGGCACTCGATCTTCGTGCCGATCGAATAGGGAGAAGCAAGACAATGCGCATTCACAACATCTATGTCGACGACGCCGGTGAAACCCACTGGCGCGATGTCGAGGTCAATTGGGTTGAGGAACGGAACGGTAGCAAGCTATCAGCGCGTCTCCCCGCCACCGGCATCATCTTCCGGGAGACGGCGGGGGATTACGACCTGTCCTGGCATCCCGCGCCGCGCCGGCAGTACATCATCAATCTGGATGGCGGCGTGAAGATTACCGCGAGCGATGGCGAGGCGCGGGAAATCGGCGCCGGCGAAGTCATTCTGGTCGAAGATGTCCGCGGCAAGGGCCACCTGTCGCAGTCGATTGGCGGCAAAATGCGTCATTCCATATTCGTTCCGGTCGAATAATACCAGCGCGCTCAAAGATTGACTCTCGGCTCGCCCCCCATCGTCATGGCCCGGCCCCCGCCTTCGCAGGGGCAGGCTTTGTCCGGGCCACCGGTCGCGGTACTGTGCTCGAACGGGTGGTCCGGACAAAGCCTGCCCCTGCGAAGGCGGGGGCCGGGCCATGACGGGAGAGTGGGCGGTACGTCAATCGTTAAGCGCGGTCGAATAAGACGACGCCGGGCCGGATCCACGGACAACGGGAAGCGAGCCACGCGGGTTGCTCAGCAGGTCGCGACAACCCCAGCCAGGCTTTGATTTGAATCAAAGCCTGGACCGGTTGCTGGAACGCGAGGGGAAATGGCTCACGTCCCCACTCCCTCATGGCGAAGAGATGCCAGCGGAGGCCGAGGCTCCGAATCGGGTGTTACCGGAGAGGATGAGATGGCGCGAACGCGCGATGGCGGGAAAAAGCGATGCCACCGGTCAATATTTTGGGACGCTGGTATGACCTCGCATCATTCGGGCCGGCCGGACCGGTGATACGGATGACCGGACGCGATGGCCCGAGCCCGGTAAATCTGCTCGGCCAGCATGGCGCGCGCGAGCAAATGCGGCCACGTCAGTGTGCCCAGAGACAGCACGAAATCCGCGCGGACGATGACCGGCCGGTCCAGCCCCTCAGCGCCACCGATCAGGAACCGAAGAGGGCGAGCCAGCGTCAGCCACCCCTCCAGGCGCGCGGCGAAGGCGGGACTGTCCAGCATCTCGCCCGCCAGATCCAACGCGATCACGAACGCGTGGTTGGGCAGCGCGGCCAGTAACGCCTCTCCCTCCCGTCGTTTGATCTCCCCCGGGGCGCCTTTGCCGTCCGGAAGTTCGGTCAGCGTCAGGGTGGGCCGGATGCGGGCGCCGTACCGGGCGAAAAGGTCAGCCTCCGGACCGTCGCGGAACCGGCCGATGGCGATAACGCGCATCATTGCAAATCGGCCAATAACCGCAGCACCGCCGCCTGTTGCCGTTCCAGCCCATACCGCTCCCTCACCCATTCCCGATACAACCCTGGGCGGGCCGAGCGGATCAGGGCGACGGCTTCATCGATGCTCGCGAACAGACATTCCGGCGGCCACAAATGGTCCGCGCCGGGGAAATCATGCACGACGGGGAACGCGCCCACGGCCATCGCCTCACCAATGTTCAATCCGAAGCTTTCATACATGGAAGTGGAGAGAAGCACGCCCTTGTCCGCGTACCACGCCGCCATGTCCGCCACCGTGCCATCGAACCGCACAACCCCGGCGAGCCCCAGAGACCCCATGAACCGCTTCACATACCGCGCGGTGCGCAAATCCGTGAACCCGCCAGCCACATGAAAGACGAACCGCGGATCGGCGCGATGCAGCGCATGCGCGATCTGTAACAGCAGCATGGGGTTCTTCTTTGGCTCCAAATGCCCAACCCAGGCGACGCGATACCTGTCGCCCGCGCCGGGCCCGAAGCGGTCCATATCGATCCCGTTGTGGATGATCTCCGGGCGGACATACCTCGCGATCGACGGATGATTGGTCAGCAGCAACTCAGCGATATCCTCACCCACGGTGATCAGCCGGTCCACCCGAGACCAGTCGACCTTGGCGGGGAAATCAGTTTGCAGGGCCTCGATCGAGTGCAGACGCACAACGCACCGCCGACCCTCCAGGCAGCCCGAGGTGGTAGCCCAGACCGCGTGATCCCAGCACCATTCCAGCCATACGATGTCGGCCCAGGCGATCGCCTCCCCGAGGGCCTCGCCGGGACCCGCGTTGACAAACCGTACATCGTAATGCCGCTCCAGCGCGGGGATCAGAGGGGCGAGAAAGCTATCGTCTCGGCCCTTGACCCGGTCAGCCAGTAGAAGCCGTGTCATCGGCGGGCTTCAGAGTTGACGGACCTTCTTGGGTCCCCTGATGCGTGCGATACGCGTCGAGCTGGCGCTGGTTGGGGATCGAATCCGTTACTTTGCCGGCGTTGTCGCGGAACTCGATCACCGCGAGGCCCGCCGCGGCGTCGAAACGGAAATCCGGGTTGACGAAGAACTTCACGGGCTTCGCGTCAGGTGCGACCGGGGCAACCACTGGTGCGGGTGCGGGATTCCTGTGCGCCGCGGTGTTGTCACCGGCGCCAAGAAGGTGAGGAATGGCCTGGATCGACAGCTCGTTCGACATGGCGGAGATCTATCTAAGGGCGGCACCGAATTGGCGCCGCCCCCTGGTCTACCGCCAAAACCTTAATAACAGGTTAACGGGACGGCTATCGGACCAATACGATCGCTTCGATTTCCACCGAGATGTTTTGCGGCAGGCTGCCCATGCCGACCGCCGAGCGCGCCGGCCGCCCGTTATCGCCGAACACCGCGACAAACAGATCGGTACAGCCGTTGATGATCTTTGGGTGTTCGATGAAGTTCGGCGCGGCGTTCACCATCCCGAAGACTTTCAGGATCGTGTCCACACGGTCGATGGAACCCAGGGCGGCGCGCATGTTCGCGATCAGGTTCAGCCCGCAGAGTTTGGCGGCTTCATAGCCCTGATCGACCGTCAGTGCCTGGCCGACCTTGCCGATCGTCGAGATACCGTTGGCATTACGCGGGCCGACGCCCGACAGGAACAGCATGTTGCCGCCAAGCCGCCAGGGCACGTAATTGCCAATCGGCTCGGGCGGTGGGGGCAGGGCAAGGCCCAGACGGGCGAGGCGTTCGGTGGCGCTCATTGAGGGGATCTCCTTGCATCGGGTTCAGGCGGCCCGGGATCGCAGGTTCGGATATCTCATCAAAGTTGTCAGTTCCGTTACTGTGGCCATCCCGGCAACGGATGAGAGTTTGGCGAACAGCGGCGCGATCGCGGATTTGGGCAGAACCCGTTCGGCGCAGTCGGAGAATTTTGTCCAGAGTTCGTCCGAAGTCATCATCTGCCCCCCGGGGCCGCGATTTTCGTAGTTGTCGACCCGGGACGCGAGGCGGCGGCCGTCCTTCGTGTGAACCACGACCTCGGCGCCCCATTGGTGTGGGCCGTCCGCTGGCAGGCCGGGATGGGCGAAAGCCCGGACACGGGGCAACAAAGCCCGGACCGCGGGGTCGTTTTCCGCGCCATTCTCGAAGTGATCCAGCTTCACCGCGCGGTCGGTCAACGCACGGGCGACGCAGTACTGGATGCTGAATTTGGCTTCCAACGGGGAACGCGGGTCTGGGTTATCGGTGTGCGGCAGGCGGCGAAGATGCGGCATCACCTCGATCGTTTCGACATCTCCGGCGTGAATATCGTGCGTTTTCGCCAGATGGATCATCCGGCTGACCGAGGCATGGGTGCTACCGCAGCAGGGATAGGGTTTCAGACCCGGTTCGCCGCCGCCTTCGCATTCCAGTGGCGCGTACCAATCGGCCAGCATCTTGCCGGTATCGTAGGTTCCGGGACCGTTGAACACCTCCAGGAAGCCTTGTTTGTGTTCGAACGCGCCGGCGTTGGCCGTGAAGCCGTTCCGCGCCATATACGCCGCGAACAGGCCATTCCGAGAGGCATGGCCGACATGCAACGGTTTCGTCATTGTGCCGAAATTCGCTTTCAGGCCGGAGGCGAAAGACGCGGCAAGTCCAAGCGCGACGGCGGTTTGATCGACCGTCAGGTTCAGCAGGCGCGCCGCGCCCGCCACGGTGCCGAAAATCCCAATCGTGGCGGTCGGGTGCCAGCCTTTGTCGTAATGATGGAAATGCACGCCGCGCGCGATCCGGCATTCTGTTTCGTAACCCACGACATAAGCCAGCGCGAGGTCGCGACCCGAAGACCCCAGGCTCTCGCCCAAAGCGATCATCGACGGCACGAGCATGGCGGAGGGGTGGCCGCCCATGACGCCCGCGACATCGTCGTAGTCCAGCGCGTGCGACGCGGTGCCATTGACCAACGTCGCATCAAGCACATTTGTCCGCCTGTCGCTGGCCCAGATCGTCGCTGGACCCGGCGCCTCAGCCACACCGGGAATGCTCATGACGATATGCGGCGCGTCTTCCGCCATGCCGGCGAGGGAACAGGCGACCGTGTCGATGAAGGCGTGATTGGTCCATTCCAGCGCGAGGGGGGGCAGATCGGCAGCCTGAAACGCGTGAATCCGTTCCGCGATCTGGTGGGCGACGGTCATGGAACGCTCTCCTTCAACAAGGCGCGCACTTCGGCCACGGATAAAGTTTCAGCGCGGCGGGCGAGCGCGATCACACGCTCAGCGCGATCCAAAGGCAAGCGCCGCGACAGACAGTCGCGGATTTTACCGAGGTGATCGTCCTCGCCGATCGGCGGAGAGCCCCAGATGCCGGGCGGACCATCGCAACGCGAGTGCAGCACGCCCCCATCATTCATCGTGACGGTCGCCTCGATCCACATCTTATCGAATCGGGCGGGGATGTCGGGCGACATGTTCATCGTGATCTTGCCAAGCAGTGCCTGCATGTCTGGCAACGCGACCATTTCGTCGGTGAACGTGTCAATCTTCACGCCGCCGCGCAGCAGGCCGCTGGCGAAGGTGTATTGCAAGCTGAATTTTCCGGCCAAACCCGTGTCGGGATTTGGGCGATTCACATATTGCATGACCGGCGTGTTCAACATGACCGACCTGATCGCCGAGGGATCGGAAATCTGAGAATGCAGGTTCAGGCCCGCGGTAATCGCGAAATGAGTCCCGAATTGCGACGGGAACATTTTCATGGCGTAACCGGGTTGCACGATACGGAAGGGCGCGCCGTAATTCAGCAGGTCCCGCGCCTCGAACGTGTCGCCGAACATCTGGCGGGCGTAGCCGTTGAACGCCTCGAACGGTTCGGGATTGGCCGTGAAACCCTTGGTGGCGAGCAGCGCCGATTCCAGTCCATGCATCGCGGCGTGGCCGCAATGGGTCGACTTCGTCATCGTGCCGATATTCGCGTGCATCGTGCCGCAGCGAGAGGACGCGATGCCCAAAGCATGCGCCATTTGTTCCGCGTTCAGACCGAGCACATGGCCCGCCGCGACCGCCGATCCCATCGGACCCACCAGGCCCGGCGGGTGGAATTTCACGCCGCCCTGCTCGTACACCCGGCCCGCATGGCGGATCCAGCCTTGTAGTTCGATGCCTTTCACCAAAGCCGCGATCAGGTCCTTGCCGTCGATGTCGCGTATCTCAGCCAGGGCCAGGATCGCGGGAAGCGTGGTCGACAACGCGTGATTGGAGGGGGTCCACATCGGCTCGAAATCCAGCACGTGCATCGATGCGCCGTTCAATGCCGCCGCCAAAGTGGGCGCGGTGCGGAAGGGAAAGCCGATCACGGTGGAATCGCCCCGTGCCCCGAAACTTTCGTAGTGCGCGGCGAGAATCTGGATCGCCTCTTCCTCGGTCCCCGCGATCGCGATGGCGATCCCGTCCAGCACCAGACGCCGGGCGGCCCCGATCGCCTCCGGCGTCAACGAGTCGTAGGTCGTGGCGACGATCTTGTCGCAAAGCTCGGCGGTAACGCCCATGGGTTTGCTCCTGACGGGGACGACGCGGCCGGGTGACCGGAGCGGGATGACAGCACCGCCTGGCGCCCTCGGCAAATGCGACCCGAAGCCGCGATGTCCTCCTCCCGCGGTTCGAGTTATACAGAAGGCCGATCCGCGTCAGGGAGGACGGGAATGACCATCGCCGAAACATTGGCCACGCGCATCGCCGCCGTGACCTACGAGGCTTTGCCGGAAGACGCGCGGCATTGGGCCAAGGTCGCGATCATGGATACCGTGGGCTGCATCCTGGCGGGCGCCGAGGAACCGTGTGCGCGGATCGCGGGGCAGGTCGCCACCATCGGCGGCGCCAGCGGCCCCTGCGTCGTGTTCGGCACCCCGGATCGGGTCGGACCCATGGACGCGGCGGCGATCAATGGCACCGCCGCTCATGCGCTGGATTACGACGATTGCAGCGACACCCTGGGCGGCCACCCCTCGGCGCCCATCCTGCCGGCCTTGTTCGCGCTGGCCGAAACACGTGCCACCAATGGGCGGGATTTCATCGCCGCTTATGTCGCGGGCTGGGAAACCGAGACGAGGATCGCGCGGGGCGTCAACTTCCATCACTACGAGAAAGGCTGGCACCCCACCGCCACCCTGGGCGTGTTCGGCGCGGCGGCGGCCTGTGCGAAACTTCTGGGCCTGTCCGTGGACAAAACGGCGAAGGCCTTGGCGTTGGCAGCCACGTTCTCCTCCGGCCTGAAGGCGAATTTCGGCACGATGACCAAGCCGCTGCATGTCGGCCAGGCGGCGCGCAACGGCCTGTACGCGGCGTTGCTGGCCTCGGAGGACTTCACGTCATCGCCTGACACGATCGAACACCGGCAAGGCTTCCTGCGCGTGTTCAATGGCGAGGGCAATTTCGTCACCGATCTAATCGTCGCGGAGTGGGGCGCGCCCTGGGACATCGTCGATCCCGGCCTCGCGATCAAACAATACCCGTGTTGTGGCAGCACCCATCCCGCCATCGACGCGATGCTGATGCTGGTACGGGAAAACGACCTGACCCCCGCCATGGTGACCCGCATTGAGTCGCAGACCCACAAGCGGCGCTTCGCCCATACCAATCGCCCCGACCCGCGCGGCGCGCTGGATGCGAAGTTCAGCGTGCAATATTGCCTCGCCCGCGCTTTGGTCAGCCGGGAAGTGCTGATCCAGCATTTCGAGGACGGCAGTTACGACGAACCCGCGGTCCGCGATGTGTTGTCTCGGGTGGTCTCGACCGCCTGGCCCGACCGGCAAATGGATCTGTCCGAGCATTTCGGCGCCGACGTCCAGATAACGCTGACCAATGGCCGCGTGCTGACCCGGTCGGTGCCGCGCCCATTGGGCCGCGGTCCGACCATCCCTTTGCCGCCGGCATTACTCCGTGGAAAGTTCATGGATTGCGCCCAACGCGCTTTGACGGCAGACGCCTCGAACCGGTTGCACGGGATGTTGGACAGATTGGAAACGGTCAACCGGATGCGCACGCTGACCGAGGCGACGATCCCGCGTGCCACGCTCGCCGCCGAATAGCCAGCAATTCTCATTATGGCTGCTGACCTCTCCCAAATCGTCATCCTCCGGCGCGACCGGAGGATCCGGAGCGGCACCACGCCTTGCTTTCCGGCGCTATTATACGCGGATATGTGCCGCTACCGATCCTCCGGTCACGCCGGAGGAT
>SHWL01000019.1 GCA_009693865.1 Acetobacteraceae bacterium
AAGCGCCTCTACCGGGCAACTCTGCGGCGGCAGCAGTCGCGCCACCGCGTTGTCCTTAAACGTCTGTCCATACCGAGCCATGTTCGTCTTCCAGCGCCCCCTGAGGTCTTGATCCTATCCGGGCGGCAACTTCTCTGACACAGGGGGGAGTGGCCTGTCATGACTGAACAGGAACTGATAGTACAAGCGGACAATTACCCAAAATACGCTGACCTTTCTCGGCGTTTTATCAATGTTTTACCTCAAATAAGAGAATTGGCCGTTACCGTTGCAAGGGGCTCAATGCAGGAGTTTGAGTACGAGCCCTCCAGATTGGAAGCCGACCTGAAAGCATATCTCTTTGACTTTCTAGAGGCCATCCCCTCATACGAGACTGGCGGCGATTTGCGCTATCGGGAGCCGACGAATCTTGTATCTATCCTGAATGTTGCTTGGTTTATAGCGGTATTTCAACTTGAAAGCCTCAAAATCCGCGTTGATGACGGGCCCTTAAAACGAGGCCAACTCCTTGTCAGACTTGACCATCTCGTACTAAAGGCGATCGAACTTTCAGAGATCAGACGCGAGTGGATGGGAAGGTCATGACTGTACTAGCGGGCGACGAGTTGCTAAGACGCCTTACGGATGAGGATCCGGCTAGGCGGCTTGTTGTGGGGCCGCTTCTCGAGCCGATGGAGCAAATCAAGAAAGTTCAGGCCTCGATTGACATTCGCCTTGGCTGTGACTTTCGATTGGCGTCGGCAGCAAATATCGGCGTTCTAGATCAATTCGCTCCTCCTTCCATGAATCATTTCGCAGATTTGGCGGCTGTTTATCAACATTTTTATGTCCCGCTTGGTGGGGACGTTACTATTCATCCACATCAAATGATGCTTGCGATGACGTTAGAATATCTGCGTCTTCCGTCGGACCTAATTGCATACGTAATCGGCCGATCTACGTTAGGCCGCCTGGGACTGATAGTGGCTACTGCGATCGGGGTCCATCCACGGTTTTATGGTCCATTAACCCTGGAAATCAGAAACTTAGGTGAGGCACCAATTCGGTTGTATCCTGGACAGACTATCGGGCAGCTGTTTTTCCACACAATTGAATCAATATCGTACGATGATGCTTTTTGGTCTGATACCAACCAAGTGTCAGACCAGTATTCTGGGACTACCGATCCGATCCCGCGACAAATTTCAAGCACGCTTACCAGAACCCATCTTGACAAACTTCGCCGTGATCACCAGGAGGGCTGGGCGAAATTGCATTCGCGGCTAATCACCTGATAGCTGCTTGGTAGTGGTCCAGCATCATACCAAGCATTACAGGATTGGTTAACAACCCGCTGCTCGCCCCATCATCGATCGATGCGGCGGCCCGTTCGAAGATGACAACTGCGAGTTCATCATTGTCGTGAGTGGCCCTATACACAATTCCGTCGGGGCGATCTGAATGATCATGAAAGGCGCGAGACCATCGTTGTGATATTGGGTAAGATCCGGCTGTAACAGCTGCATTTGCTCCAACTGTTGCAAGATGACGGCCATGTAGCGACACTAATTTAAGTGTGCGTGTGGCCGTAAAGCTGCAAAGAGACCGAGTAGCCAACTCAGACTGTACGACGGTTGTACCGCGACCCCGCAGCAGCGTTTCCGCGAAAGAGACGTACGGTCGTAATCCGGCGTACAGAGTACCGTAGCTCGACGCTGGATCATCAAATCTCCAGTTCGCCGACCGGCCAAAATACTTAGCGTGGTAGGCGGACAGATGAATCCGAAATAACTTACTCCCAACGAGGAGTTCTTGGATCGGCAGTTTGCGGGCCGAAAGATCACTTGGCGGTTCGGGGGGTGTATCAGCCATCTTCGCCCTGCCGACCGTATCGCCTCGCCGCCGTTATTACCTCGTCCTTTCGTCCCTTATGGAGAGCATCCAGGGGGCGCTCACCGACGTCTGGTTCTGACGAAAGGAAGAACTCAATGCGCATCCAAGGGTCGCGAATGCTCATCGCGCGCAATACCTCGTCTAGACCGGGTAGAAGACCCGTATCTCGGAATTGCCAACTCGGATACAGGACGGCTCGCCCACCGTCATCAACACCGATCAGCGTTCCTGCCCGACGGCGCTTATCTACTGCGGCCCTCGTGATACGAAGCACGGCGGCGACTTCATCCACACCAAGCGGGCCACCTTCTGTAGCCAAGAGGTCGACCATCCGCCGTGCTGCCCGAGCTTTAGCGGCCCGAAGTGGATCATCCACAACTGTCGCGGCGAGCGCGACCGACGCTTCCGAGGAAACAATCTTAATGAGGGCGTCCACAGGGGTTTTCGTGATGAGTGCTTCATATAGGTACTGACGGGAGACAGCGCCAATGATTTGGTGAAGCCCCTCTGCGGCCCGGATTTGTACAGCGCTCTGTAACGCGGCCGTCTCGCCAAGCTTGGTGAAGTCCGCCACCCTTGGGTTCGCGCTAAGCGCCTGGATAGCGGCATGCCTGTTTAGGTCGGTATCGGAAACCACACATTCCGTCGACATCAGGCCCTTTCGAGGACGTGGTTTCCTCGTGCTGCTGGCCTCTCCCCGTTTTCTCATCGAAATTTATCCTTGGTTTACGAATTAATATTACACGGTAAACATAATTCTGTCAACTTACTATCGAGAAGAATTCTGACGGAGCATCGGGTATAGGGTGTCTTGGTGATCCCGTAGTGAGGGCTGAACGGCTACCGTGACAGCGGACCGCCCCAGGCCCACCATCCAGGCCGGGTGAGTTGTGCCGCCGCCGCTTGCGCCGCTGCCGTGCTGGCGAAAAGACCGAAGCACGTGGCGCCCGACCCACTCATGCGGGCCAGCAGGCACCCCGGCGTTTCCCTGATCGCGCATAGTACTTGCTGAATCGCCGGGACGAGGACGACCGCCGGCGCTTCGAGATCGTTCCTCAGGCCGGACAACGACGCTGCCATCGCGGCAGCGTTGTCCCATCCATTGGGCAAGATGGCTTCCGAGGAGAATCCCCCGGCCCAAGCGCGGAACACCGAGACAGTGGCGAGCGGTATGCCCGGATTGACCAGCGCCAGCCCGCATTCCGGTATCGACGGAGCGGGCGTCAGTCTTTCCCCCACGCCACCCATGCGCATCGGCCGGTTGCGCAGACAAACAGGAATATCGGCGCCAAGACTGGTGGCGACGCGATCCAGGACTGCGAAGGTGGGCGTCACCCCCCAGGCCCGGCAAAGCAGGCGCAGCACCGCTGCTGCGTCCGCCGAACCGCCGCCGACACCGGACGCGACGGGAATTCGTTTGTCCAGTGTCAGTGCGCCATTTGGCTGGGCGCCACACTCCGTCGCCAGAAGCCGCGCGGCGCGCAGCACCAGATTGTCCGATTCGGACGGGAGCGACCCGGCAAACGGCCCGGTCACCCGCAAGAAAAGCGCATCGGACGGTGCGAAGGTGAGATGGTCCGCGAGTCCGGCGAAGACTGCGAGACTGTCCAGCAGATGGTACCCATCCGCTCGCTTACCGGTCACATGAAGAAACAGATTGACCTTGGCCGGAGCCGGCTCGTGAAGGTCAGCCGCCATGACCAATTCCCAAAATCTCAATTCCCGCTGGCGACGGTACCATACGGGTGAGCCTTGATCTTGGCCTCGATCTTGGCGGCGTCCGCGGCTGTGGGTTTGAGTGTCAGCGCGCGGCGCCACTGATAATGCGCCTCGATCCGGCGGCCGGTCGCCCAGTACACGTCGCCAAGGTGATCAGTGATCGTCGGATCCTCGGGTTCCAGTCCTACCGCGCGTTCCAGCAGCTTGGCGGCCTCGGCGAAGTTGCCTTGCCGGAACATGACCCAACCCAGGCTGTCGGTGATCGCGCCATCGTTTGGCCGTCGGGCGGCGGCACGCTGTATCATGTCGCGCGCCTTGGCCAGGTTGCGGCCCATGTCGGCCCAGGCGTAACCCAGGTAGTTGAGAACCGACGGCTGGTCGGGAGACAGTTCCAGCGCGCGGTGGAAATCCGCCTCAGCTCGTGTCCACTGCCCTGTCCGCTCGAACGCGATCCCACGGCTGTAAAACACGACCCAGTCGCCTGGCGCCGGTTGACGGATCCGCGCGACCACGCGGTCGTATGCCACGATCGCCTCGGCGAAACGTTGTTTCATCCGTAACAGATCGCCGAGTTCGATGTCGGGCAGGGTACTGTCCGGATAATCGCGGCCGATCCGCTCCACTTCGCGGATTGCCTCATCCGTCCGTTCGACGCGTTGCAAAAGCGCGGCACGCCGCAGCCGGATCAGCGGGGCGACCGGGTCGTTGGTCCGGGCGGCATCGTCGAGCAGCCTTAGGGCCGCGTGATAATGGCGGGCATTGGTCTGAATTTCCGCCGCCAGCAGGCGCGCCGTCGCGGAATCCGGCTTCACGTCCAGGGCCAGCCGGCTCATGACCGTCGCGAGTTCACTGCTTTCGGGCGTCCGCAATGCGGCGGCGAAAGTCGCGTAGGCCTCGGCCATGCCGTCCAGCGCACGAGCGATCGGCCGTCTGTTGGCGCTTTCGATCAGCCCCGGCAAGGCGATCCCTGCCTCGGGCACATTGGCCGTCATCCCGATCAGAATTTGGGCGGCTTCGGCGGGTTGTCCCGACCGCGCACGCCAACTGGCCAGGATCAAGGCGCTACGAGGGCTCTGGTTGGCCAGTTCCGCTTCGGCCTGCTGGTAAAACACGGCGGCGTCGCGGGTCCGGCCCGCGAGATCGGCGATCATACCGGAATGCAGCGCCACGACGGACCGGAAGCGCGGATTGGCAAAAAAGGGCCGCAATGTCGCCAGGGCCTGATCGGTGTCACCGCCGCCCTGGCTGGCCCAGGCCAGAAGCAGGGGCTGAAGCAGTTGCATCACGCCATCCCGGGGGATCGCCCTGAAGCGGGACACGGCGTCCTGCCAGTCGCCGGATTTGGCGGCGTCGTTGCCCAGAAGCAATTCCGCGACCTGGTTGCCCGGTAGCCGTCGCGCGAGTTGAATCGCCTCCGGCCGGCCAGCGCTCAAACAGGCGACGAACGTCTGGATCAGGAGTTCCTGGTCGTTCGGGCTCGTGGCCAGGACCCGCAGCAGGTCGCTCGCCGCCGTATCGAAATCGCCCTGCTTCAGCGCGAATCGCCCGGCGAGATAATTGCCGGCATTATTGGTATAGGCCGCGCCACCCGCGCTCCGTGTTGGATCGGCGGCCGCGCAGGCGGACAGGAGACTGAGGGTAAGAAGTGCCGCGCGACGCGCATCCCGAAACAACCGCATGGCGCCGACCCTACCATCGGCGCGCTTCGCCTGTCATGGGGTATGATGGGAAAGGTCCGCAGTCAGGCCGTGAAAATCTCATTGACCGTTCGCGTCAGGCTCGCGCGCCAATCTGGCATCCGAACGCCGAACAGGGCTTCGAGGCGGGCGCAATTGAGCCGTGAATTAGCGGGCCGGGTGGCGGGCGTCGGGTACTGGGCCGTCGTGATCGCCTCGACGGTCGTGGGGACTTTCGCGCCATGGCGGGCCGCTTCCTCGAACACCGCGAGCGCAAGGCCGTGCCAGGTCGTCTCCCCCGATCCGGTGGCATGCGAAATACCCCAGTAGGCATCGTCCCAGCCGTCCGACTCGATGCGTGCCGCGATCGCAAGGATCGCCACGGCGAGATCGGCTGCGGCGGTCGGACAACCCCACTGATCGGCGACGACCCGAACCGTGTCCCGGGTTCTCCCCAGTTCCAGCATCGTGCGGATGAAATTACGCCCCGTGGCCGCGTAAACCCACGCCGTCCGCAGGATGATCGCCTGGGCACCCGACATCTGCACGGCAAATTCCCCGGCGAGTTTGCTGGCGCCGTAAACGCTTTGCGGCGAGACCGGGTCGCTCTCGACATAAGGTTCCGGACTGGAGCCGTCGAACACGTAGTCGGTTGAGACATGGATCAACGGAATCCCCGCCTCCGCGCACAGGCGAGCCAACTCCCCCGGGCCGTCGCGATTGGCTGATAGTGCCGCCCCTTCATCCTTCTCCGCGGCGTCCACGGCGGTATAAGCGGCGGCGTTCACGACCAGCCAGGGATCGGCGGCGCGAAACACCGCTTCGATCGTTTCGGGTTTGTCGAAGTTGAACGCGGGCCGGCCCACCAGATGAATCCGTTCCCTCCCCGCCGCCGCCAAGGCCTGGGCGAGTTGGCCCGATCCGCCGGTGACCAGAATGCGTTTCGTCGTCATGAGAACCTCAAAACCATGCCGGGCAGTCCGCCAGCCGCGGCAGCAGCTTGTCCTTGTCGGACAGAATCGCGGCCGCCGGGTCGATCGGCCAGCTCCATCAGCGCGCGGCCGAGATCGGTCTTGCCCAGATCCCGCGCATGCCCGCGCAGGGCGTCGGCGCCGATATAGCCCATGCGGAACGCGACCTCCTCCGGGCAGCCGACGAGATTGCCGGTGCGGGACTGGATCGTCTGCACGAAGGTCGCGGCCTGCAGCAGGCTGTCGGGAGTGCCCGCGTCGAGCCATGCGCAGCCGCGCGACAACCGCTCCACTCGCAGCGTGCCGTCGTTGAGGTAGATCTTGTTCAGATCGGTGATTTCCAGTTCGCCGCGCGCCGATGGTTTGATTTGCTTCGCGATCTCCGACACACGGCGATCATAGAAATAAAGGCCGGTGACAGCCCAGTTCGACGCGGGAACCGTGGGCTTTTCGACGAGGTCGATGGCGTGGCCCTCGGCGTCGAAGCTGACGACACCGTAACGTTCGGGGTCGCGCACCTGGTAGGCGAAGACGGTCGCGCCGGCCTCGCCTTTGGCGGCCGTTTGCAGCAGGCGCGACAAATGATCGGCGTGGATGATGTTGTCGCCAAGGACGAGGCCGCATGGCGCTCCCGCGATCCAGTCGCTGGCGATCAGGAACGCCTGGGCGATGCCGTCCGGTTTGGGCTGGGCGGCGTAAGCGAATTCGACGCCGAAGCGGCTGCCGTCGCCCAACAGGCGCCTGAACTGCGGCAGATCCTCGGGCGTGGAGATGACCATGATCTCGCGGATGCCGGCCAGCATCAGGGTCGAGAGCGGGTAATAGACCATCGGCTTGTCGTAGACCGGGAGCAATTGCTTCGAGGCCGCCAACGTCATCGGGTGGAGACGCGTGCCGGAGCCGCCCGCCAGGAGAATGCCCTTCATGCCGCGGTCCCCAAACGCTGTCCCGCGTATCGGGCTTCTCGAAGACTTTCCCACCAGGGCTGGTTGGCCAGATACCAGTCGATGGTCAGGCCCAACCCGGTTTCGAAGTCGTGCGGGGCTTTCCAGCCCAGGGCAGCCTCGGTCCGCGAGGGGTCGATTTCGTAGCGGAAATCGTGGCCGGGGCGGTCGGTGACGAAGCGGATCAATCGGTCTCGCGGTCCGGCCGGGTCGGGGACGCGACGGTCGAGATGGGCACAGATGGCTTTTACCACGTCGAGGTTCGACCGGGGTTGGCGGCCGCCGATGGCGTAGGTCTCGCCCGGTAGGCCCGCCTCCAGGACACGGACCAAAGCGGCGGCGTGGTCGGCGACAAAGATCCAGTCGCGAATGTTGGAGCCGTCGCCGTAGACGGGGAGTTCCTTCCCCGCCAGGGCGTTCAATGTGACCAGCGGGATGAGTTTCTCCGGGAACTGCCACGGGCCGTAATTGTTGCAGGTGTTGGAGACCATCGTCAGCAACCCATACGTGTGATGCCAGGCGCGAACCAGATGGTCGGAAGCCGCTTTGGTCGCGGAATATGGGCTGCGAGGGTCGTACGGGGTGCTTTCCGTGAAGGGCGGCTCGCCGTGGTCCAGGGCGCCGAAGACCTCGTCGGTGGAGACATGGTGGAACCGGAACGCTTGCTTTCGGGCTGGGTTGAGGTTGCCGAAATGCCGCCTCGCGGCCTCCAGCAGCGTGAAGGTGCCGGTGACGTTGGTGCGGACGAACTCCCCCGGGCCGTCGATGGAGCGGTCGACGTGGCTTTCCGCGGCGAGATGCATCACGGCGTCGGGGTCGTGGGTTTCGAAGATTTGGCGCATCGCGGAGGGGTCGGCGACGTCGGCGCGGACCAGGAGATGACGGGGATCGTGCCGCGCTTCCTCCAACGCTTCTTCGGAGGCGGCGTAGGTCATTCTATCGACGTTGATCACGGTGTGGCCGGTGTGGCGGATCAAATGGCGGATGACGGCGGACCCAATGAAGCCGCAGCCACCGGTTAACAAAAGCTTCATCGGTCTTAAATCTCCCTGACCCGGTTGGGCCCGTGCGGGGTGGGCTTAGCATCGCGGGGGGAGGAACCTCAACAAAACTATCCCGGGCCGGGTTGTGCGGATCGATGGTGCGTGGGCGAGGGGGTGGACCCGTCAGGAGCGAAAAAATTCGGCCGCTCCGCGGCACGTTCGCTCGCACCATCGCTCCGCCTTTGGCCCGGGCGGTGGGGCGGCGCTCCGCGCTATCGCCCCTTCGCCAGGGCCACCGGCTCCGCTTGGTTCTCGTCGCTTGCCGTGTGGCCTCGGGCGCAGCGAAACCCGATGCCGTCGCTCCGGTAGGCCGGGTCGTACCGGTACCGGCACGCGGCGCGCGCGAGCCGTGCCTCAAAGAGCCAGGACCCGCCTTGGACGACACGCCTCGCCGCGTCGCTCTGGACGCGCGCTGTCCCATCCAGCGGGGCACCCTGGTAATCGTCGTGCCACACGTCTTCACACCATTCCCACACATTGCCGTGCATCTCATGCAAGCCCCAGGCGTTGGGCGGCAGAGTGCCAACCTCGATCGGGCCCTGGCTGCCGAAACACACCTGGTCCTTCGTGATGCTGTCGCCGAAACTGTAGGCCGTTACGGTCCCGGCGCGGCAGGCGTATTCCCACTGTGCCTCGCTCGGAAGACCGATCCCGAGGCCCGGCAGAGCCGAATTCAGCCGTTCCGCGAACGCCCGGGCGTCGTCCCAGGAGATTTCTGTCACTGGAAAGGTCGGATCCCCCCGCCGGCTCGGCGGCGCGCCCATGACGGCTTCCCACAAGACCTTCGTGCAGGCCGTTTCGAACATCCAGAACCCCCGGGCCAGCGTGACCTCATGCCTTGGGCTTTCGTCCTCGTAACGACCAGGTTCGTCTTCCGGCGAGCCCATCATGAATGTACCCGGCGGGCACCAGCGCATGCGTTGTGCGATCTCGGTGCCGGGGACGCGGAAGGTGACCCAGGGGCCGTTCGTGTCGCGGCCCCAGGACTTGGCCCAGGAGGGGGAGCGGCCGGAGGCCCAGAAGGGCAGGCGCGTGGTTTGGGTCATGATCGCGCCCGCGAGGACTGCGGCGTCGATCCCGGCGGCGCGTGACAGGTCGGCGCCGTCCAGGACGCACTCGATCAGACGCGCGCCGGTGAAATCGAATCCCGCGAGGTCCTGATTGCGAAGATCGAGACCGCGAAGGGTGACGCCTTTGAATGCCTCTGCCGGGTCGAGTTCGGCGAGACCGACCAGCTCGACGAACCCCATATCGCTTGCGTGTGCGACCTGGACGAGGCGGCGGAGGTGATCGCGGGTGAGGGTCACTCGCCGGTATCCCTGCGCGTTTTGCCGGCCACGGTCGCCGAGGTCAGGATATGCTGGTTGTGGTCGGTCCTGGGAAACGCCTCCGCGAAGATCGCGTCGAGCACGGCTTTGGTGTTGATGGATGGGGCACTGCCCGCGCCGGGGATGGTCACGTGGAACCAATTGCGAGAGACCTGAACCTGAAACTCGATGTCGTCAGTGGGGTCGTCGGCGCGCGTGGGATCGGGGGCGGGCTCCATTGTGACCGCGGGTTCGTCCGGGAAAGGCGCCCCGGCGAGCCGGCCCAGGCTGTCGACGGGACCCATGACATCGACCGCGCCTTTCAATGCATTGCCGTGGACGTTTGGATGGGTCTTCTTGCGAAAAAGTGAGTCCGCGTTTGGCTGCCACTGTTGGGCATCGACTTTGACGACCGCCGCAGTGACGCCGATCTCCACGCTTTGATCGTGGTACCGGCAGTCCGTGTCGGGATAGATATGAAGAGTATAGGGGACGATCAGATTGGCGGCGTTGTCCGGAGTGGGTTGGCTGACCGTGAGATCGACGAGCTTGATCGGACCAGCGAAGTTTGACTGGCGGATGGCGCGTGGCCCGGGCGCCGGCGGGTCGTCGATCAGGTGACCTTTCGCGCGCTGCCAGGCGAGCTTCATGGCGGCGCGGGGTTCGGGGAAGCTGGTGGTGGCGTCAGTGCCGTAGAACGCGTTCACGAGCGGAATGATATTCACGGGCATGGTTGGATTTTTTGTATCCCGCCAGGCGCGGACGGATGATTCCGTGCTGGCCGTCGCGGCGGCGAAACTCAGATTGGTCCAGGGTTTCAGTTCGGTTTTAGCGTCCGGAGACTGGCCCGAATTCAGCGCGGTATCGATCATCGCCGCGAGTTGGCGTTTTGGTTCGTTCAGTTCAAGGCGTGGACGGCGTGGCATTCCAAAACTCCGCGATTGTACGCGAACCCATGCGAATCGTTGTCCGTTATCAGATCGGCTGTCACCAAGAAAGGACAGCCCGATGCGGGAAGTGGAAACGATCTTGCCGGATTTCCAGATGCTCATGGAAATCTTTCGGTTTCTGGTTGATTGGGTTCCATTGGATTCGGTGCTGTATGGCACCGCCGCGCTGATCAGCCGGAGCTATGAGCATCACGCGTGGAAAATCTATGTCGTTTTCGCGCTTGTTAAGGGTCTGGTAGGCCGGAATTGATTGTCTGACTTCTCGAGGTTCCGGAAAGCGTCATCTCCCGGGAACCCCCCCGGTGGCCCAGGCTGGGGCGTGGGATTGGCGCGAATCCGGGGCGCTCCCAGTGGTGGAGGTACCGTTAAGCAAGATTTTTAACACGAAGAACCACGCAGTATGCACGAAGGTGTGCCAGTCCGACGGTGTATTGAAGCGGTGCTCTTTATCGAAAATCATTAATTCCGATTATAAATTATGGCTGTAGTGAATATAAATTTGGCAGACCTCCGATATTTCAAGCTTGAAATTGAACGCCTCGCCGTCAGACTTCACGCACCTTCGTGCATTCTTCGTGCATACTCTCTGTTTCTTCGTGTTAAAATTCTGTCTTTCTTAACTCACCGTCGCATCGTCCCGTTCCGGAGCCCATTCGGGCGCCCAGTCTCACAAAATCCCGGGAAATATCGATAACCCCGCGCCCATCTCCGCACCCCAATGGACAACCCCTCCCTGAAAATGCGAACTGACCCCGCATGCCAAAGCAGGGAGCCTCCATCGCATGACCAACCGGATGCGCGGCCTGGACTTCGACCTTGGCGAAACCGCCGACCTTCTGCGCGACCAGGTCGAGTCCTTCGCCACCGACGAAATCGCGCCGCGCGCCGCCGCCATCGACCGCGACAACGAATTCCCCGCCGACCTTTGGCCCAAACTCGGCGCCATCGGCCTACTGGGCGTCACCGTCAGCGAGGATTATGGCGGCGCCGGCATGGGATATCTGGAACACGTCGTGGCGATGGAGGAAGTCAGCCGCGCCTCCGCGTCCGTCGGCCTGTCTTACGGCGCGCACTCGAACCTCTGCGTCAACCAGATTTTCCGGAATGGCAACGATGACCAGAAGCGCCGTTATCTGCCGAAGCTCGTCTCCGGGGAGAACGTGGGCGCGTTGGCGATGTCCGAACCCGGCGCCGGGTCGGACGTCGTATCTATGCGGCTGAAGGCGGAAAAACACGGCGACCGTTACGTGCTGAATGGCACCAAGATGTGGATCACCAATGGCCCCAACGCCGACGTCCTGGTGATCTACGCCCGGACCGATCCCGATGCCGGTCCCCGCGGAATCACCGCGTTCCTGGTGGAGAAGAGTTTCGACGGCTTCTCCACGTCGCCAAAGCTGGACAAACTGGGTATGCGCGGTTCGAACACCTGCGAACTCGTGTTCCAGGACTGCGAAGTGCCGGAGGAAAACGTCCTCAGCACCGTTGGCCGCGGCGTCAATGTCCTCATGAGCGGCCTCGATTATGAGCGCGCTGTTTTGGCGGCCGGACCTCTGGGTATCATGCGCGCCTGCATGGACGCGGTCGTGCCTTATGTTCACGAACGCAAGCAATTCGGCCAGGCGATCGGCGAGTTTCAACTGATGCAAGGCAAACTCGCGGACATGTATACCACGATGAACGCTGCCCGAGCTTATGTTTATGCCGTCGCCAAAGCCTGCGATCGCGGACAAACGACCCGCAAAGACGCCGCTGGCGCGATCCTCTACGCCGCCGAAAAGGCCACCTGGATGGCCCTGGAGGCGATCCAGGCCCTGGGCGGCAACGGTTACATCAACGACTACCCCACGGGCCGGTTGCTGCGCGACGCCAAACTGTACGAAATCGGCGCGGGCACCAGCGAGATCAGGCGCATGCTGATCGGCCGGGAACTGTTCGCGGAGACCGCCTGACATGCCGGTCATCGAAAGTGTGATCGACCCGCGAGCGGCCGGTTTCCAGGCGAATGAGCAGGCAATGGAAACCGTCGTCGCCGATCTGCGCCGCCTCGCGGGCGCGGTCAGTCTGGGCGGAGGCAAGGCCTCGCGCGACCGGCATGTGTCGCGAGGCAAATTGTTACCGCGCGACCGGGTTCAGGCGCTGCTCGATCCGGGTTCGCCGTTTCTGGAGGTCGGGCAACTCGCCGCGCATGGGATGTATGGCGATGAGGTGCCCTCGGCCGGAATTATCACGGGGATCGGCCGCGTCTCCGGGCGCGAGTGCATGATCGTGGTCAACGACGCCACGGTGAAAGGTGGCACGTACTACCCGGTCACCGTGAAGAAGCATCTGCGCGCCCAGGAAATCGCGGCGCAAAATCGGTTGCCGTGCATTTATCTGGTGGATTCCGGAGGCGCCAACCTGCCCAACCAGGACGAGGTCTTTCCGGATCGCGATCATTTCGGACGCATCTTCTTTAACCAGGCGAACATGTCCGCCGCGGGGATCGCGCAGATCGCCGTCGTGATGGGCTCGTGCACCGCCGGTGGCGCCTATGTGCCCGCGATGTCCGATGAGGCGGTGATCGTGCGCGGCCAGGGCACGATATTCCTCGCCGGGCCACCTCTTGTGAAAGCCGCGACCGGTGAAATCGTTTCGGCTGAGGATCTGGGTGGCGCCGACGTGCATTGCCGTGTCTCCGGCGTCGCCGATCATTACGCCGAGAACGATGCACATGCGCTGGGGATCGCGCGCGGGATCGTGTCGCATCTGAACACGGTGAAACCCGTGTCGCTCGCGATGCGCAAACCTTTGTCTCCGCGTTACGATCCGCACGAAATGTATGGGATCGTGGAGGCCGATCGCCGCCGCCCTTTCGACGTGCGGGAAATCATCGCCCGCATCGTCGATGACAGCGAGTTTGACGAATTCAAGCGTCTGTATGGCGCGACTCTGGTGACAGGCTTCGCGCATATCTGGGGCATGCCTGTGGGCATCATCGCCAATAACGGTATCCTGTTCAGCGAGAGCGCGCAAAAAGGCGCACATTTCATCGAGCTTTGCGCGCAACGCGGCATTCCATTGATCTTCTTGCAAAACATCACCGGCTTCATGGTGGGACGGAAATACGAGGTCGGCGGCATCGCCAAGGATGGCGCGAAAATGGTGACCGCCGTCGCAACCGCCGCCGTCCCGAAATTTACTGTCATCATCGGCGGATCGTTTGGCGCGGGCAATTACGGAATGTGCGGGCGGGCTTACTCGCCGCGGTTCCTATGGATGTGGCCGAATGCCCGGATCAGCGTGATGGGCGGAGAGCAGGCCGCCAGCGTGCTGGCTACTGTTCGCCGCGATAACATGGAGGCGCGCGGCCAGACCTGGCCCGAAGCGGAAGAAGAGGCGTTCAAAGCTCCGATCCGCGAGCAATACGAGGTGCAAGGGCACCCTTACTACGCGACTGCGCGGATGTGGGACGACGGGATCATCGATCCCGCCGACACACGGCGTGTACTGGGGTTAAGCCTGTCCGCCAGTCTGAACGCGCCGATCGAACCGACCAGGTTCGGCTTGTTCCGGATGTGAGAGGCATGCCAAGGTCACTCTTCGCCCACTTGCCGCACAGCGTGAACCGCGGGCTCGTCACAATGCGGGCATTCAGATTGGCGAGTAAAACGAGGACGCCATGTTCCGCAAAATTCTGATCGCCAACCGCGGTGAGATCGCGTGCCGTGTCATCGCCACCGCGCGGCGCATGGGGATCGCGACCGTCGCGGTATACTCCGAGGCCGACGCTCATGCCCGCCATGTGGCGCTGGCGGATGAAGCATGGCCCATAGGCCCGGCTCCCGCGCGAGAAAGCTATTTGGTGGGGGAACGAATCATCGACGCGGCGCGGCAGTCGGGCGCGGAAGCGATTCATCCGGGTTACGGCTTCTTGTCCGAGAACGCGGACTTCGCGGACGCCTGCTCCCGCGCGGGGATCGTCTTCATTGGCCCACCCGCCGCGGCAATTCGCGCAATGGGATCGAAATCCGCCGCCAAGGCACTGATGGAAAAGGCCGGCGTGCCGCTGGTGCCCGGCTATCACGGCGACGCTCAAGACCTGCCAACACTCGAGGCGGCAGCGGCGCGGATTGGATATCCGGTGTTGATCAAGGCCTCGGCCGGTGGCGGCGGCAAGGGCATGCGCATCGTGGAACGCGCTGCCGATCTGGAAGCCGCGTTTGAGGGCGCGAAGCGGGAGGCGCTGGCGTCCTTCGGCGACGGCCATGTGTTGATAGAAAGATATTTAACCCAGCCCCGGCATATCGAATTTCAGGTGTTTTTCGACACCCACGGCAATGGTGTTTCGTTGTTTGAACGAGACTGTTCGATTCAACGCCGCCATCAGAAAGTGCTTGAGGAAGCGCCCGCGCCGGGCATGAACCCGGATCGGCGGAAGCAGATGGGCGACGCCGCCTTGGCCGCCGCGCGAGCGGTTGGATATGTCGGCGCCGGAACAGTCGAATTCATCGCGGAAGGAGATCATTTCTGGTTCATGGAGATGAACACCCGCTTGCAGGTGGAACATCCCGTGACGGAAATGATTACGGGCCTCGATCTCGTCGAATGGCAATTGCGTGTCGCGGCCGGGGAGCGGTTGCCGTTATCGCAGGACCAGATCCCCCTCCGCGGTCATGCCATCGAGGCGCGGATTTACGCGGAAGACCCCGATCGCGACTACCTGCCCTCGATCGGCTCGCTGGTGCATTTGCGGCAACCCGAGGAAGCGGCTGGCGTTCGCGTCGATACCGGCGTGCGTCAGGGCGATGCGATCACGCCGTACTATGATCCGATGATCGCCAAGCTGATCGTCTGGGGGCCGGATCGTGACGCGGCGGCGCGGCAACTCGCGGCCTCGCTTCGCGCGTACGAGGTCGTCGGTGTCTCGACCAACCTGGGGTTGTTGCGAGCGATCGTCGCGGCACCCGCGTTTCTGGCCGCCGATCTGGATACCGGCTTCATCGGCCGTCATATTCGGGCCGCCGCCCCGGAAGACCGGCCCAATATCCCGGCGTTGGCGGCCGCCGCGCTCGCGGTCCTCAAAAGTCAGCATATCGAGATCCCCGGCGATCCCTGGGATTTCTCGGATTCGTTTCGGCTGAACGGGGATGGAGATCAGGAGATTCTCCTCCGCGCGAAAGACGTGACGATCTCGATCAGGGCAATGCCGCGCGCCGGCGGTGAATGCCGCCTGTCATTTGGCGAACAAAGTGTGATCGCGTGCGCGGAGCCCGATGGCATCAGGGTCGATGGCGTTATCCATCGCACCCACGTCGTGCACCGTGGCGATGAGCTGACGGTCATCCACGACCATCGCAATCACGTTTTTCATCTTATCGATCCTCTCCGTCCCCATGCCGCGCATGTCGCGGGCGACGACCGCGTCGTTGCGCCGATCCCGGCTCGCGTGACGCATGTGCTGGTCGAGGCTGGCGACACCGTGACCAAAGGCACGCCACTGATTGTGCTCGAGGCCATGAAAATGGAAATCGCTTTGTCTGCTCCAAGGGATGGGACGATCGGGACGATCCGCTACGCCGTTGGGGATATGGTGGAGGAAGGGACCGAATTGATCCATTTTGAGGGGGTGGCGGCGCCATGATTGTCTTTGCAACTTGGACAGTTGTTGTGGCCCTCACCGAGAGAGAGGGCTATTTTGCTGCACAACTTTGAAAACTTCCAGGTATTATGACAACCCTCATGTTCTGGAACGTTGGGCAGCGGGACAACGGTGAGGCGATTGGTCAGCTTTGTCGGGAGTATGACGTCGACGTACTTCTGTTGGCAGAGGCCGGAACCATATCCGCCAGGCTCGTGACTGAGATTAATGACGCGACTGGCTCGGATCGAACGTTGTGGGAGTTGCCGCGCCGTGAAAGTCGCGTTCGGGCATTCACGCGCTATGCGCCAACTTTTCTGAAGCCGGCCTTTGACAGCGGTCATGTCAAGATGTTGGATCTTCAGTTGCCGAATGGACTCCCATTGCTGATTGTTGCCGCACATTTGCCGAGCAAGCGCCACGCTGATGATAGCGATCAACAGTATCGCATTCGTCAACTCCGAACGGACATAACGACCCAGGAAACGCTCCGCGGACATCAGAATACGGTGGTGATAGGCGATCTAAATGTAAACCCGTTCGAGGATGCGTTGACAGCCGCAGATGGTTTGCATGGCGTCATGGACAAAACGGATGCGGTAAGAGCAGCTCGAACCGTGCAGGGCCGCGCCTGGGACTATTTCTACAACCCGATGTGGAGTCGGCTCGGAGATGAGTCTGCGGGCCCGCCCGGCACCTACCGGTATGCCGGATCGGGACTGGTGAGCCATTTTTGGCACACATTCGACCAGGTTTTACTGCGACCGAGCCTCTTACCCTACTATGATCCGGCGGGTCTGTTGGTTCCTGCCCAGATTGGCGAGCGTTCGATCCTCCATTTGGCAGGGGCTCCGCAAGGCCTGTCCGACCATCTACCGGTCGTGATGACGTTGTCGGTTGAGAGGGAGATGAGCGATGGTTGAAAGCTTTTGGGCGATCCCGGATGTTACGAATGTCCGCACACCATTGAGCATCCTGCGTGAACAGGCGTCAGCGATCACGACCCAGACGAAAGGCGCTCTTGTTGGACTCGTCGAGACCAGAGCAGACGGGGATTCTTTTGTGTATATCCGACTGGAGCTGTCTGTCCCCGCGTTGAACGACTACCGTTACCGAATCCTGACTTACCAACAACCGGTCGAGCTTTACCCTGGACGCTTGATCGTCGGCGGGGATCTAAGAGGCGATTCTGTTACTGATGAGAGTACCTTTCTGTCTGACGTCAAAAAAATCCTTTCCTCCGAGCAGATCACCAATGTTGTTAGGTCACTCCTTGCACAAGCGAAGGAAATCTAATCGTACCCGGAGCGATCGCCGACGCAACGCCGAATGAATGTTCTGGACCTTTATTAGGAAAACTGTCAATTCCAACGAGAGAGTTCCTTCCGCGCGGCCGCGACCTGTTTGGGCGTTTCCGCCTGAACCTTGGCCCAGGTGTCGCGGAGGGCGACGGTGCGGTTGAAGACGGGATGGTTTCCAGTGCTGTCGCGGTCGCGGCAGAAATATCCCAGCCGCTCGAATTGCACTGCCTCTCCCTCCGTCGCGGACGCCAAGGCGGGTTCCAGCAGACACAAGGTCAAAATCTCCCGCGACGCCGGGTTAAGATCCGCCATCACGTCGCCGTCCGCGCCCGGGGCGGGGCGATTGAACAGATGATCGTAAAGCCGGACTTCCGCCTTCACAGCATCCGCCGCCGCGACCCAATGCAATGTCGCCTGAACCTTGCGGCCATCCGGCGCATTGCCGCCTTTCGTCGCGGGATCGTACGTGCAACGAAGCGCGGCGATGGCCCCCGAGCTGTCGCGTTCGATCCCGATACAGGTCACGAAATACCCATAGCGCAACCGGACCTCCCGGCCCGGCGACAAACGGAAAAACTTCTTGGGCGGATCCTCCAGGAAGTCGTCCTGCTCGATATAAATTTCGCGTCCGAACGTAATCGGGCGAGTGCCCGCCGATGGATCGTCGGGATGATTGATTGCCTGCAACGTTTCCGTCTGGCCCGCCGGATAATTCTCGATGATCAATTTTAACGGCCGCAACACCGCCATGCGCCGGGCCGCCAAGGGGTTCAGCACCTCACGAATCGCGGCATCCAGTTGCTGGACATCGACAGTACTGTAAGCACGAGCCACGCCGATGCGGCGCACGAATTCTCGAAGTGCCAACGCCGGTACGCCGCGCCGGCGGAGGCCCGCCAAAGTCGGCATGCGCGGATCGTCCCAGCCCGTGACGTGATTTTCCGACACCAGCCGGGTCAAAATCCGTTTTGATAACACAGTGTAGCTGATGTTCAGCCGCGCGAACTCATATTGCCGCGGCCGCGACGGCACCGGCAGGTTCTCGATCAGCCAGTCGTACAGCGGCTTGTGATCCTCGAACTCCAACGTGCAGATTGAGTGCGTGATGTGCTCGATCGCGTCCGATTGCCCGTGCGCGAAATCATAGGTCGGGTAGATGCGCCATTTATCGCCGGTGCGCGGGTGGTGGGCGTGCAAGATCCGGTACAACACCGGATCGCGCAGGTTCATGTTGCCCGACGTCATATCGATTTTCGCGCGCAGCACGCGGGCGCCGTTAGGAAATTCTCCGGACCGCATGCGGCGAAACAGGTCCAGGTTCTCCTCCACGGGCCGGTACCGGTTCGGACTGTTCTGACCCGGTTCGGTCAGTGTGCCGCGTTGGGCTCGCATCGCCTCTGGCGCTGTGTCGTCCACGTAGGCCAGACCAGCGCGGATCAGATGCTCGGCCCACTCATACAGCTGCTCGAAATAGTCCGACGCGAAGTGCAGATGCTCGCCCCAGTCGAAACCCAGCCAGCGGACGTCTTGCTGGATCGAGTCGATGAACTCCTGCTCTTCCTTGACCGGGTTGGTGTCGTCGAAGCGCAGGTGGCAGGTACCGCCGAACTCAGCCGCGACACCGAAGTTGAGGCAAATCGATTTGGCATGACCGATGTGAAGGTAGCCGTTCGGCTCCGGCGGGAACCGGGTGACCACGGTCCGGGCCCGGCCAGCGGCGAGGTCCGCCCGCACAATCTCGCGAATAAAGTCGCTCGTCTCTGACATCCCGCATTCCCTGGGCCTTAGCCCGCCAGGGTCTACCGGTCGCGGAGCTTCGGGTCCAGGGTGTCGCGCAATGCGTCGCCGAACAGGTTGATCCCCAGCACTGACAGCATGATCGCCACGCCGGGGAAAATCGCGATCCAGGGGGCGGTGGAAGCGTATTCCTCAGCGCCGCCTTGCAGCATCAAGCCCCAGGCCGGCACCGGCTCTTGCACGCCCAGTCCGAGATAGGACAACGACGCCTCCGCGAGGATGGCCTGGCCCACGAACGCGGTCACCATGATCAAAAACGGTGCCATCACGTTCGGGGACATGTGCCGCATGATGATCCGGACGTGGCCGTAGCCGCAGGCGCGGGCGGCGTCGACGTAGGGCACTTCGCGGATCACCAGCGCGGCGGAGCGGACAACGCGGGCGCAGCGCGGGATCAGCGGGATGGTGATGGCGATGATGACGTTGTGAACGCCGGTGCCGAAGATGGAAACGATGGCCAGCGCCATGATGATCAACGGGAAGGCCATGACCACGTCGAACACCCGTTGCAGAAGCAGATCGATCGTGCCGCCGAAGTAGGCGCTGCCGACGCCCAGTACCAACCCTAACAGGCCACCGACGAAGGCTGAGGACAGACCGACGATCAACGCGGTCCGGGCTCCAAAGATGATCCGTGACATCAGATCCCGCCCGAACTGGTCGGTCCCCAGCAGATGGGCGAGCGAGGGCGCCTCCGTCATCGAGGAGAAGTCGTTGGCCGTTGGATTGTACGGCGCGAGAAGTTCGGCGAAGATCCCGGTGATGGCGACAATCACGACCAGCACCAGACCGAAGGAGCCAAGCGGCTGGCGCTGGCAAAATCGGACGGCACGGGACCAGGCGGGGGGCCGAAGGTCGAGGGCGTCGGGATCGGCTGTTGTCGTGGACATAAGGCCCCCGTTCAGTTGAATCGAATGCGCGGGTCGAGCCAGGCGTAAAGCAGGTCGACCGCGAGATTGGTGAACACGAACACCGTCACCGTCAGCATCACCAACGCCTGGGTCAGCGTGTAATCCTGGTTCTGCACCGCCTGAACGAACAGTCGCCCGACGCCGTTCAGATTGAACACCTGCTCGGTCACCACCAAACCGCCGATCAGGAACGCGAATTCAATCCCGATCAGAGTGACGATCGGCAAAAGCGCGTTCTTCAACGCGTGGCGGTTGATGATCAACTTATTGATCAACCCCTTGGCGCGGGCGGTGCGGATATAGTCCTCTTTCATCACCTCCAGCATCGTCGAACGGGTCATGCGCATGGTGACGGCGGCATAGCGGTAGCCGACGGTGAGCGCGGGCAGCATCGCCATCGACAGATTGTGGATCGGGTCTTGCCAAAGTGGCACATAATCGATCGGTGGCATCCAGGGTTTACCGCCGATCCAGTTGGTCAGATCGAGCACCAACAGCACCGATACGATCCCAAGCCAGAACGACGGCGTGGCGATGCCGCCAATGGCGAAAACCCGCACCGCGACATCCAGCCAGGTGCCCTGTTTCAACGCCGAGATCGTGCCAAGCGGGATCGCGAGGGCAACGGCCACGACTGTCGCCATGATCGCGATCTCCAGCGAAATCGGTAGCCGCGCGGCGATTTCAACGATCACCGGCTTGCCCGACCACATCGAGGTGCCGAAATCCAACCGGACCGCGCCCCACATGAATTCCAGGAACTGCACGATGACCGGACGGTCGACGCCGATCTCCGTGTGGCAGGACGCCAGCGCCTTCGGATCGAAGGAGGCACCGCCACCGCCCAGACGCACGAGGCAGATATCGCCCGGGATCAGCCGCATGAGCAGGAAGACAAGCGCCGCCGCCCCGATCAGGGTCGGGATGGTCAGCAGCACACGCTTGAGGACATATTGTAACATTTATTTATCGAGCCAGATATTCGCGAGGTCTTGATTGAGATAATGGCTGCTCGTGATCTTCCATCCTTTGACATACGAGCGGATTGGCAGGATGCGGTACCACCAGGTCACGGGCTGTTGATGGGCGCCAACCTCAAGAACCTGCTTTTCGTACTCTCGCATCAACACGCGAGCCTTGGCGGGATCGATCTCACGGACCATTTTGTTGTAGATCTCAACCTGTTTCGGGTCGTCATGGTAGGCGAAGTTGTCGCTGTAGTGTTCGTGCGGCAAGTACCGTCCGGTGTCGGCGATCGGGTTGACGATATTTTGGCAATTGGCCTCCAGGGCGACGGAGAAGTCGCCGGCCCGCATCGCTTCCAGCCATGGCCCGGTCGGGATGATTTTCTGTGTGACCGTGACGCCAATCTTACGGAATTCATCGACGAGCCACGTGCCGACGATGACGTATGGCTGGTCGACGTTCCGGTTCAGCATCTCGAACGACAAACCCTCGGCGCCGGCCTCCTTCAGCAGACGGCGGGCCTCGGCGCGGGATTTTTCGATGTCCGGGCTGAATCCGGGTAATTTTGTCAGTTCGTCTCGCGTGGCGGCGAGGGGCGACCCCGGATACACAATTCCACCGACGGTCCGAATGATCGCGATCTTGCTCAGCGCCTCCGCGCCGCGCCATTGGTCGATGGCCAGGTACAGCGCCTTGCGCACGCGAACATCGTCGAACGGCTTGCGCTTGTGGTTGGGCGTCAGAACGTTGCCACAGTTCCAGTCGCTTTCCTGGACCGTGACCTTGTCGCCAAGCTCCTTGACCAGTTGATCGCGGGCCGACGGCGACATGCTACGGAACTCCATCGCGGCGCGGTCGGCGCGAATGGCATCCACTCTGGTTTGCTGTTTCGGCGCGAAAATCGCGTGGAACCCATCCAGATAGGGTTGCCCAGGATGGTAGTAGTCCGGATTGCGTACGCCGGTGACGGACTGCCCGATTTCGTATTTATCGAATTTGAAAGGGCCTGACCCCAGGACGTTGCGTTCGAAGTAATGCTGATCCTTCTCCAGAATGCGGTGCGAATAGATAAAATTCCACGGGTCCGCGAGCGCGGGGAAGAACGAAAGCGTGGGGAACTTCAGCCGGAATATCACCGTGGTGGCGTCCGGATCCTCGATCTTGTCGACCATGAGGAAATTATTTCGGCGCGCGCTCGCAACGCCCGGTTGCGGAAACACGATTCGGCGCCAGCTCGCGCTGACGTCTCGCGCGTCGAGCGGTGTCCCATCATGGAATTTTACACCCTGACGAATCTTGAACGTGAAGGTCAGGCCGTTATCGGTGGGCACCGGCATCCCGGTGCACAAATCGCAGACGAAGTCCGTCGTCGATGTCGGATTATCCGGATTGACCCGGACCAGCGTGGAATAGAATGGCGCCATCGCATGCAGCACCGCATAAGTTCCCTCCTTATGTCCGTCCAGGCTGGGGCCGCCATCGGCCGGGATCAGGAACGTCAGGACGCCCCCGCGCTTCGGCGTTTCGGCGGCCGTCGCCCCAAAGCCAATCAACAGCGACAGAGCGACCAAAAAACCACGCATGAAATTCGTACCTCCCTGACAGCCGCCAATCTTAAGCGGGCCGCATTCTTGCCGCTTCATACCGCGTCCTGCCGGTCCATGCCAGCCCGTCTACCGATCCAGCCAGACATTTGCCAAATCGTGGTTGATAAATGGCTTGGTCCGATCTTCCAGCCCTTTACGTAGGACCGCACGCCTTTGCGCGGGAAGATGATCTCGTGCCAGCTTGCCGCGACGTCGGCGGCGGTCAGGATCGAGCCATCCTGGAATTTGACGCCTTGCCTTATCGTGAAGGTGTAAGTCTTACCGTCATCCGTTGGGGTTGGGATCGCGGTACAGAGATCGCAGAGGATGCGGCCGCTGCCGGGGTTCGCGGGATCGGCGCGGACCAGAACGCTGTGGAATGGCGCGATCGCGTGGAGGGTCGCTTAGGTTGCCTCCCTATGGCCGGTCCAGACCTGGCGGGGCGTCCGCCGGTATCAGGTAGGTCAGCGTGCCGCCACGTTTCGGTGTCTCAGCCGCATCCGCCGCGGGAACGGACGACGCGATCAAACCGATCGCGAAGCACGCCGCCGCCAGCCTTGCCGCAAGCGAATTTTTTGCCTGCATTGGTCGTCTCCCAGTTGGTATTGTTCTTGACCTCGTCCGGACCGCTTCCCTGTTGACGTCTCCGCGCCGCGTGTCCCTATTTCGAGCCGATCTGCTACTTATCGAGCCAGACCGTCCCGAGATCCTGGTTGATATAGTGGCTCGGGCTGATCTTCCAGCCCTTCACGTAGGACCGCATCGGGACGATCCGCTCCCACCACGGCATCATGATCGTGTGAGACGCCGTATCCAGCACATGGGTCTCATATTCACGCATCAGCGAACGTTGTTTGACGGGATCGCCCTCATGCAGCACGGCCTGATACAGGTCGATGACCTTCTGATCTTCGTAGTTGCCGTAGTTTTCCTCGTAAACTGAATGCGGTAGGTATTTGCCGATGTCCAGCAACGGATTGACGAGGCCCTGGCAATTGAAATCCACGGTCACGTCGAAATTGCCCGAACGCAATCCTTCGAAGAATGGGCCGGTCGGCAGCACTTTCTGCGTTACCTTGAGGCCGATTTTGCTCCACTCGTCGATCACCCAGGTGGCGATGTATTTATACGGCTGATCGACGTTGCGGTTTTGCAATTCGAACGTCAAACCTTCGGCCCCTGCCTCTTTCAGCAAGCGCCGCGCCTCGGCACGCGACTTTTCGATATCGGGCCAGTAACCCGCGATTTTCTGCAATTCATCCTTCGTCGACGCGAGCGGTGAGCCGGGGAAAACCACGCCTCCGACGGTGCGGACATTGGCGATCTTGGACAACGCGACCGCGCCCTTCCATTGATCGATCGCCAGCGCCAAAGCGCGGCGGACGCGAACATCGTCGAACGGCTTTTTCTTGTGGTTCGGCGTGATCATGTTCACGCAGTTCCAGTCTCCGGTTTGCACCGCGACCTTATCGCCCATTTCCTTGATCAGTTGATCGCGCGCCGAGGGCGGCAGACCGCGGAACTCGTTCGAGGCCCGGTCGGCCCGCATCGCATCCACGAGGACGGACTGTTTCGGCGCGAAGATCGCGATGAAACCGTCGAGATAGGGCAGCCCCTTGTGGTGGTAATCGGGGTTCCGCTCTCCCTTCATCGACTGGCCGATCTGATATTCGACAAACCGGAACGGGCCGCTGCCCATCACGTTTCTCTCGTACCAGTGCGGGTCCTTATCGAAGGTCGCCTTTTTGTAGATATACGCGAAGGGATCGGCCAGCGCGGGCAGGAACGCGCTGGTCGCGAATTTCAGTTTGAACACCACGGTTTTCGCATCCGTCGCGGTTACCGACTCAACCATGATGAAATACGGTTTTCGCGCGCTCGAGATCCCTGGGCGGGGATTGACGATCTCCTGCCAGCTCGCGGCGACATCGGCGGCGGTCAAAGCCGAGCCGTCGTGCCATTTCACCCCGTCACGAATCGAGAAAGTCCAGGTCTTGCCGGCATCGGTCGGTTTCGGCATCTCGGTGCAGAGATCGCAAACGAAATCGTCCGTCGACGCGGGGTTCATCGGATTGATGCGGATCAGCACGCTGTAGAATGGCGCTGTCGCGTGCACGGTCGCGTAGGTTGTTTCCTTATGACCGTCCAGCGACGGCGGGGCGTCGGCTGGAATAATAAAGGTAAATATGCCGCCGCGTTTCGGTGGTTCATCCGCGCGGGAGGGCAGCGCGGAAACCAGAAATGCCAGGATGCATAAGAGAATTCTCATATCGATCAGCCTTTATCGCACTTCGTCGCAGGCCACGATGTGACCTGGTCGTATTTCCCGCGGTTCCGGACGTTGCTGCTTGCAACGTTCCACGGCCATGGGACAGCGCGGGTGAAACACACAGCCCGAGGGCGGGTTCATCGGGCTTGGCACCTCGCCTTGAACGGGCCGGAAGTCGCGGCCGCGCTCGACGGTGGGATCCGGCGTCGGCACCGCGGCAAGCAGCGCCCTTGTGTAAGGATGCAACGGCGAATCGAACAGCGAGTCGGCGTCCGCCATTTCCACGATCCGGCCCAGATACATCACGGCGACGCGCTGGCATAAGTGACGGACGACCGACAGGTCGTGAGCAATGAACAGGTAGGTCAGTCCGAACTTCTCGCGCAGGTCCTCCAGCAGGTTCACAACCTGCGCCTGGATCGACACGTCCAGCGCGGAGACCGGCTCGTCGCAAACAATGAACTCGGGGTTCATCGCCAAAGCACGGGCAATGCCCACGCGCTGGCGCTGTCCGCCGGACATTTCGTGCGGGTATCGATCCGCGAAATTTGGGTTGAGCCCACACTCCGACAGCAATTCCTTGACCCGCGCGTTCCGCTTTCCCGCGTCCGGCTCGATCCCATGGACATACATCGGCTCGGCGATGATTTCGCCGATCTTCATGCGCGGGTTGAGCGAACTGTAGGGATCCTGAAAAATCACCTGAATGCGCTGACGGAACCCGCGCAGCGCGGCGGTGTCCATTGTCGCGATATTCTGGCCGTCGTAGATGATGTCGCCCGCGGTGGGCTTCTCCAGGCGCAAAATACAGCGGCCGGTCGTGGTCTTGCCGCACCCGCTCTCGCCGACCAGGCCCATGGTTTCGCCGCGGGCGACGGTGAAATCGACGCCATCGACGGCCTTGACCTCGCCGGTGACCCGGCGGCGGATGATGCCCTCCGTGACGGGGAAATGCATGCGCAGACCCCGGACCGTCAGCAGAGGTTCGGTCGATACAGGTTCGCTCATGCGGCGGCCTTGAAACAAGCGGCGGAATGACCCGCCTTGCCAACTTGGGTGAGGGCGGGACGGGCGACGGCGCAGCCCGCGTCGGCGAGGCGGCAGCGCGGGCGGAAGGCGCAACCGGCGTCGAGGCGTGTCAGATCGGGTGGCTGTCCCTCCACCGGATCGAGCCGCGCCTGTCGAGGACGATCCAATCGCGGCACCGAGCGCAGCAGCGCCACGGTGTAGGGGTGGCGAGGGTCGTGATAAATTTCGGCGGCAGGCCCGCTTTCAACGATGCGGCCCGCGTACATGACGTTCACCTGGTCGGCATACCGCGCGACCACGCCGAGGTTATGCGTGATAATGATCAAAGCGATCCCGCGATCCCGGGACAGACCCTTCATCAATTCCAGAATCTGCGCCTGGATTGTCACGTCGAGCGCGGTGGTCGGCTCGTCCGCGATGATCAGTTTCGGATCGCAGGCCAGAGCGATCGCGATCATCACGCGTTGCCGCATGCCGCCGGACAATTGGTGAGGATATTGCTGCAACCGCCGGACCGGTTCGGCGATGCCAACCTGGTTCAGCAGGTCGATGGCCCGTTGGGTGGCAGCCGCGCTGTCCAGCCCGCGATGTTGCTCCAGCGTTTCGGTGATCTGCCGCCCAATGGTCAGCACCGGGTTCAACGAGGTCATCGGTTCCTGAAACACCATGCCGATTTCGCCGCCGCGAACCTGGCGCATTTCGGGCTCGGACAAGGTCAGTAGATCGCGGCCCGCGAACATCACGGAGCCCGCCGTGATTTGTCCGGGAGGATCGGGGATCAGACGCATGACCGATAAGGCGGTCACGGATTTGCCGGAGCCGCTTTCGCCGACGACCGCCACGGTTTCGCCAGCCTCGACGCCATAGCTGACGCCGTCGACCGCGCGGACGATGCCGGCACCGGTGCGAAATTCCGTGTGCAAGCCGATGATTTCCAACAGGGGTGGCAAAATTGGATGTTCTCTCTGTGAAGCCGTTATTTTCGTGGGGTGGTACGAGAGCAGGCGCGGCACTGTCAACCGGGCGTCGCCTCGAACGTTACCAGAGGGTCCCGGCTTCCTGCTTGCCGCGCCCGAATCGGCTTCCAATAACGACGTATGTCGCGGCCAGCGTCCAATCATCCGGCAAATTGCCGAATACCAGATATCCGCCGACGGTGACCGGGGGCAGTCCCTCGCGTGAAGCTGAAGTGTTGGATTACGTGGATGAGACGCTTGGCCTGGCGCGCGTGCCCCAATCTCGCCGCCGTGCCGAAGGCCGTCGGGAGCGGGTCTGAAAAGCTGAAACCGCTACAGCAAGACCGCCATCCCGATCAGCAGCACGACCAAGAAGATGATCGTGCCGGTCGTCGCCTTGTTCACACCCCCCCAGAATTGGAGCTTGTCGGCGTAAAAGGCTTCCTGGGTTTCAGGTCCCCGGAAAACGGTGCTGTGTTCGGCCATTGGACGCCTCGGCGATGGTGGAATTTCCGGAACATTTTAAGGCAAATCCGGCCCCTTCGGCAAGCGCCGATGAATTTCCCTGAACTTTGGCGGAGCAAGCGGGGTAGCTCCCGACGCGAACAATGCCAGCGCGCTGGGGTATATGATATGTTCTTGCGCCAGCACGCGTTCCGCCAGCGACTCCTCGGTATCGCCGTCCAGCACGGGAACCGCCGCCTGCGCCAGGATCGGACCCTCGTCCATCTGATCGGTAACCAGATGGACCGTGCAGCCATGCACCTTTACGCCCGCCGCCAAAGCCTGGGCGTGAGTATGTAGCCCAGGAAAGGACGGCAGAAGGCTGGGGTGAATGTTCAGCATGCGGCCTTGCCACGCGCTGACAAGAAAAGGCGTCAGCAGCCGCATGTAACCGGCCAGGCAGACGATTTCGGCGCCAGCCTCGCGCAGTGCGTTATCGATCGCCGCCTCGTGCGCCGCGCGATCGCCGCGGAACCGCCGGTGATCGATCGCGAGTGCCGGGATTCCGGCATTCCGCGCCAGGTCCAGGCCCGCGGCGCCCAGCTGGTTGGACAGCACCAGGGCAATCTCGGCGGGGTATCCGGGTTCGCGCGCCGCCGCGACCAACGAGGCCATGTTCGATCCGCGGCCGCTGATCAAAACAGCGACTCGCCGTTTCATGCCAGCCAATCCCTGGGGGGCGAAAAATCGATGCGGGCAGCACCCTCGCCGGCCTCGATTTCGCCGATGCGAAATACCGTCTCCCCCTCCTGCGTCAACAGCGCGTCCGCGGCGTCCGCGTCGGAGACCACCAGCACCATTCCGAGTCCGCAATTGAACACGCGCGCCATTTCGTCGTTTTGGACACCCCCCGTCCGAGCGAGCCAGCGGAAGACGGGCGGGACCGGCCAGGACGGGTCAATCGTCGCCACCACGCCATCCGGCAGCGCTCGCGGGATGTTGCCGGGCAGCCCGCCGCCGGTGATATGCGCCGCCGCCTTCAACAATCCAGCCCGGTGCAGGGCCAACAGCGCGCGCACGTAAATCCGGGTTGGCGTCATCAACGCCTGCCCCAGGGTCTGGTGGGGCGCGAAAGGCGCGGGTGCGCTCCAGGCCAGTCCGCTGGCCGCGACGATCCGGCGCACCAGCGAGAACCCGTTGGAATGCAGGCCGGAACTCGCGAGGCCCAGAAGCGCGTCGCCTGGTGCGACGTCGCGGGGTAACAGCGTGCCGCGTTCGGCCGCGCCGACGGAGAACCCGGCGAGGTCGTAGTCGCCGCCGTTGTACATGCCCGGCATTTCCGCCGTCTCGCCGCCAACCAGGGCGCAGCCAGCCAAGCGGCAGCCCTCGGCGATGCCGGCGATCACGGCCAAGGCCTGAGTCACGTCCAGATGTCCGGTGGCGAAATAATCCAGGAAGACCAACGGGTCCGCGCCCTGGACGACCAAATCATTGACGCACATCGCGACCAGGTCGATGCCCACCGTGTCATGCAGCCCGGTTTCGATCGCGACCCGCAACTTGGTGCCGACACCGTCGGTGGTGGACACCAGGATCGGATCTCGGAACCCGGCGGCTTTCGGATCGAACAAGGCACCGAATCCGCCCAGACCACCCATGACGCCCGCCCGCCGCGTGGCGCGCGCGAGGGGTTTGATCGCCTCGACCAGGGCCTCGCCTGCATCGATATCCACGCCGGCCGCGCGATAGGTCAGGCGTTCGTTGCCTTGCGCGCTCCCGGGGACACGATCCGGGCCGCCCATGTTCCGATCTTCGCTGGCCATGGTGGCCCTCCTTACGCTAAGGCGCTAAGTGGGATCGGACAGAAACATGCCCCGCGCGACGGGAGCAATGCCCCCGGGTGTATCGAAGGGGTCTTGCCCGAGGGGGGACACGGGCCAACGGAACAATAGCTCAGGGGAAGATAGCCCCGGGGATAGCTCCTTTTGGCGACGCGGCGCGGGCAACAGGAGGGATGCCGTCATTACAGCCCATGCCTGACGGATCGCAACTCGGACGAGGCGCCAGCGCGGCGCTGTTCACGGCGCCGAATCTGGTCACCTTCGGTCGGCTTTGCGCTGTACCTTTGGCTTTTTGGCTGGTGCTGGAACACCGGCTCGACCTCGCGTTCTTTCTGTTCGTGCTGGCGGGGTTGTCGGACGCTGTCGATGGTTGGCTCGCTCGCCGGTATGGCGGGAACTCCATCGGCGCTCTGATGGACCCGGTCGCGGACAAGGCGCTGCTCGTGACCATGTATGTGACCCTGGCTGTGGTACGGGAGTTGCCGGACTGGCTCGCGATCCTGGTTGTATTCCGCGATCTGCTGATCGTCGGCGGCGTGATCGTGCTTGGAATACTGGGCCAGCCGGTGCTGATCCGGCCGCTGTATGTCTCGAAACTCAACACCGCGCTACAGATCGTGTTGATCGCGGCGACGCTGTTTCTGGTTGGCTTTGGGCTGATGGCCCCTTTGTTGCTGACAATCCTGATCTGGGTCGTCGCCGTCTCCACGCTGGTTTCGGGTGCCGCGTATGTGTGGGTGGCCGCGCATGGGCGATGAGCGGGAGCGGCCGCCTCCTGACTCCTCGCCCGCGGCCACGCACGCGACCCGGGTGCAGAGAATCGGTCTGTTCGCCGGCGTGCTGGCGGCCGGGGCACTGGCGCTCGCGCTGTTCGGCTCGGTGCTGACACCCTTCGTCGCGGCCGCCGTGCTTGCGTACGCGCTCGATCCTCCCACGACCCAATTGACCCGGCTGGGATTATCGCGCGGGGCCGCCGCGACGGCGATGATGCTGGCGCTGGTCGCGGGGGTGCTGCTGTTCGCGTTGCTGCTGTATCCGCTGTTGTTGTTGCAGATCAAACTACTCGCCACCCGCATCCCCCAGTACGCGTTCCTTCTCCAAGGCTGGGCCAGCGAGCAATTGACGCATCTGCAGGACAGTTTCGGTTCGGATGTCGTTAACGATAAACTGCGCGATCTGGTCAGCAGCCAGGCGGCGACGATGTTAAGCGTTCTGCTGTCCACGGTCACCGGAGTCGTCAGCAGCGGGTTCGCGATTTTCAACCTGCTGACCCTGATGATCGTCACGCCCGTGGTCGGGTTTTACTTTCTGCGCGACTGGCCAAAGTTGATCGCCATGGTCGCGTCCTGGGTGCCGCGCCGTTATGCGGGCGTGATCGCGGCGCAGGGGAGGGAGGTGGACCGGATCCTGTCGGCCTGGGTACGGGGTCAGGCGATGTGCTGCCTGATCCTGGCGTTCTTCTATGCCTCCGGCCTGACAGGCGCGGGCCTCGATCTTGGACTGATCGTAGGCCTGAGCGCGGGACTCCTGTCGTTTATCCCTTATGTTGGCTCGGTCACCGGCGGGGTCACGGCGATCGGGCTCGCGTTGGCGCAGTTTCCGGACTGGCGGAACGTCGGGGTCGTGATCGGCGTGCTGATCGCGGGCCAGATTCTCGAAGGCTACGTGATTTATCCTCGCTTCCTGGGCGATCGGGTCGAGCTGCCCGCCGTTTGGGTCATTTTCGCGCTGTTCGCCGGAGGTGCCGCCTTCGGGTTCGTGGGCGTGATGCTGGCGGTGCCGGTCGCGGCCACGATCGGCGTTCTGGCCCGGTTCTGGCTGCGCCGTTACATCGCCAGCCCGTTGTATCTTGAAGCGGCGGACGAGGGCTGACATGCAAGGCCACCAGCTTCCGCTGCTGATCCCCAGTGACCCCGCCTATGACGCGGCCGAATTCCTGCCGGACGGGTCAAATGAGGCGGCACGAACCTGGCTTGGCCGAACCGAGGTCTGGCCGGACCGCCGCCTGGCGCTGTGGGGCGGCGCCGACCGCGGCAAGACACATCTGCTTCACATCTGGGCCACGAGCACCGAGGCTGAGATTATGGACGGGCACGCTCTGGACGGCGTTCCCGTGATCGCATCGCCATCAGGCGTGGCGATCGACCACGCCGATCGGGCGGACGAGCATGCATTGCTGCATCTTTTGAATACCGCCCGCGATCTTGGCCGTCCGGTGCTGCTCGCGGGACGAGGCCCGCCCGCGCGTTGGCCGGTCACGCTGTCCGACCTCGCCAGCCGGTTGCGCGCCATCACGGCGGTCGAGGTCGGGCTACCGGACGACGATCTCCTGCGGCGGTTGCTGTTGCGTTGGCTCGCGGAGCGGCGGCTGGTCGCGGATGAGGCTCTTCATGATCGCTTGCTGACCTATTTGCCGCGTAGCCCGGATATCCTCCGCGCGGCGGTGCTGCGGTTGGATCGCGATGCCCTGGTGTCCCGGCGCCGAAAGGTGACCCCCGGCATGCTACGCGCGGCGCTGTCGGGCGAGCCGGCAGATGACAATTCGGAGAAACTCACACCGCCGCCTCCTGGTTGATTGGGACAGTTCACCCCAATTGGCGCATGGTCCGGGCCTGGGCAATGATGTTCGCCGGCAAGACCGAATCCTCGCGCAGGTTCCCGGACCGATGGCTGGAGACATGACATGACCCCGAACGAGGATCACGCGGCGCCCGTTTCCGTGATCGCGGTGGCCCGGTCTGACGACGAAATCGCGGCGTTCGGACCCGAGCGCTTCATCAACCGTGAACTCTCCTGGCTCGACTTCAACCACAGGGTTTTGGAGGAGGCTGAGAATGTCCGGCATCCTTTGCTGGAACGGGTGCGGTTCTTGTCGATCAGCGCCTCCAACCTGGATGAATTCTATTCGGTTCGCGTCGCCGGCCTGATCGGGCAGGCCAAGGCCGGCGTCACCCGCCCATCGCCCGATGGGCGCGCGCCCGCGCGTCAACTGGCTGAAATCGCCATTCGAGGCGAGGCGCTTGCCGCTGACCAACAGCGTATTTGGGCGGACCTGTTGGCGCTGATGGGGAAGGCCGGGATTGTGTTGTGCGAGAGCGAAGCGCTCTCCGACGACGATCGCGTCTGGCTGGACGCGTGGTTCATGGAACGCGTGTTTCCGGTGCTGACCCCGCTGGCCATCGATCCGGCGCATCCGTTCCCGTTCATCCCGAACATGGGCCTTGTGATGGCGCTGTTGCTGGTGCGGACGGAGGATCATCAGGGCATGCGGGCCATGCTGCCGCTTCCCGCGCAGGTCGATCGGTTCATCCGCCTGCCAGCGCGGGAAGGGCCGGAGGGGAGAGAGGGGACGGTACGGTTCATTCTGCTGGAGGAACTGGTGACGATGTTCCTCGACCGGGTGTTTCCAGGTTTCAGGTTGAATGGCGGCGGCCTGTTCCGGCTGATCCGCGACACCGACGTGGAGTACGAAGAAGAGGCGGAAGACCTTGTCCGTTCGTATGAAACGGCGTTGAAGCGCCGCCGCCGCGGCGTGGTGATCCATCTCCTCGTCGATCCCGGTATGCCGGAGGAATTGCGCGCGCTGGTGGCCGACGAGTTGGATGCCGACCCCGACGAGATTTACGTCCAGGGTGGCCTGCTGGCCGTCTCCGATGTGAATCAAATGATCGTCGACGACCGGCCCGATCTGTTGTTCCCACCCTACACCCCGCGATTCCCCGAGCGGATTCGCGATTTCGGTGGCGATTGTTTCGCCGCGATCCGCGCCAAGGACATTATCGTTCATCACCCCTACGAAAGTTTCGATGTCGTGGTGCAGTTCCTGCGCCAGGCCGCGCGCGATCCCGCCGTGATAGCGGTCAAGCAAACGCTGTACCGCACCAGCCCCGACAGCACGATCGTCAAGGCGTTGATCGAGGCGGCGGAAGCCGGCAAATCCGTCACCGCGATGGTCGAGCTGCGGGCGCGCTTCGACGAAGAAGCCAATATCAATCTGGCACGCACCATGGAGGCGGCGGGCGTGCAGGTCGTGTTCGGTTTCACCGAATTGAAAACACATGCGAAACTATCCTTGGTTGTGCGGCGCGAGGCGGGCGCCATTCGCTCCTACGCGCATTTCGGTACCGGCAATTATCATCCCATCACGGCGCGCAGTTACACCGATCTGAGCTTCTTCACCTGCGACCCCGCGATGACGCGCGACGCCGCGCGGTTGTTCAATTTCATGACGGGTTACGCGCGGCCTGAATCCATGGAGGCGGTCGCGTTCAGCCCCATCTCCACCCGCGGAGTCCTTCTGGACATGATCGCGCGGGAGATTGGTTTCGCATGCGAACGCAAGCCCGCGACCATTTGGCTGAAGATGAACAGCCTGGTCGATTCGCGGCTGATCGATGCGTTATACGAGGCGTCGCGCGCGGGCGTGAAGGTCATGGCGGTGGTCCGCGGCATCTGCTGCTTGCGGCCCGGCGTCCCCGGCCTGTCGGACAATATCCGCGTGAAATCCATCGTTGGCCGGTTCCTGGAGCACAGCCGGATTTACGCGTTTGGCGGTGGTCATGTCTTGCCCAACCGCCATGCGCGGGTTTTCATCAGCTCGGCTGATTGGATGGAGCGCAACATGGACTGGCGCGTCGAGGCGCTGGTTCCGATCGACAACCCGACAGTGCATGAACAGGTGCTGGATCAGATCATGGCGATCAATTTGCGGGATTCATTGCAATCATGGGAGCTGCGGTCCGATGGCGCATGGAAGCGTGTCGCGGCCGGACGGCGCCCAATATCGGCACATGATTACTTCATGACAAACCCGTCGCTGTCGGGCCGCGGCTCGGCGTTGCATGGCCAGATAGCCGCCTCCCCGCTCGCGGCGCACAAGCGGGCTGACCGCATGAGCCAGGATTAGCCGATGCCGTTTATCCCCAAAGCCGGCCTGCCGCGTTGCGCCGTGGTCGATCTGGGTTCGAATTCGGTCCGCCTCGTGGTTTACGAAGGACTGGGCCGCAATCCGATGTCGATCTTTAATGAAAAAGCGGTGCTACGTCTCGGGCGCGGCTTGCAGGCGACCGGGCGCATGGACGACGATGCCATGGCGCAGGCCATGACGATTCTGCACCGGTATCGCGCCGTTGCCCACGCGATGGGCGCGCATCCGGTCGAAATCCTCGCCACCGCGGCCGTGCGGGAGGCGTTCAACGGCCCGGATTTCGTCAAACGAATTCAGGCCCGCATGCCGGAAGTCCCCGTCCATGTCTTGTCCGGCGTGGAGGAGGCAGAATTTTCCTCGGACGGTCTGCTGTGCGGCATCCCCGAGGCGGACGGCTTGCTGGCAGATATCGGCGGTGGTTCGCTGGAGCTGGTGCGTCTGAGCGAGGGGCGGCGCGGCGCGGCGTTGACCTTGCCGCTGGGTGTGATCCGCTTGTCGGAACGATCGGGAAACGATCCCTCCTCGGCGCGCCTGATCGTCGAGGCGGCGTTCCGGTCGATCGGGTGGTTGAACGAAATCGCCGGGCGCGATTTGTACCTGGTGGGCGGGGCCTGGCGGGCGCTGGCACGGATCGACATGGTGCGCACGGATTATGCCTTGCGCATGGTGCATCATTACATCATCGGTCGGGATGAGGCGCGCGAATTATGCACGCGGATTCTGGGTGCGTCCAACCGCGAATTGGTACAGATGGCGGGTGTCAGCCGGCGCCGGATGGAGGATTTGCCCTTCGCCGCCGTCGTGCTGCGCCGCCTGATCCGGATGAGCGGGGCCCGCCGGGTTGTGTTCAGCGCCAGCGGCCTGCGGGAAGGCTGGCTGATGCGCCTTGTGCCGCCCGATGTCCGCGATGGGGACTCATTGCTCGCCGCCGGCCGGGATCTGGCGGCTTTGTATGGCCGCGATCTCTCGTTACCGCCGGCGTTGCTGGCCTGGACCGCACCTCTGTTTCCATTTGAGGCCGCCGAGGGGGCTCGGCTTCGGGAAGCGGCATGCTGGATGTCCGATGTTGGCAGTCACGATCATCCGGAGTTTCGGCCCGAGCAGGCGTTCCTGCGCGTGCTCCGCCAACCCGGGATCGGCCTGGATCACCCATCCAGGGCTTTTCTGGCGCTGACGATCGCCTTGCGATATGAAACCGACGCGGCGGCGGCATTTCTGGCTCCCGCGCGCAGGTTGCTCGATCCTGCCGTGGCGAAGCGTGCCGAAGCTCTTGGGATGGCGCTGCGCCTGGCCTACACGTTATCGGCGGGCACGCCGGATTTGCTCGCGGGCACGCGTCTTCGGGTCGAGGATGGGCGTCTGGTGCTGCGCCTGGCCGAGGACAGCGGCGTCTTCGCGGGTGAAAGCGTGGTGCGGCGGTTGACCCGTTTGGCGGAGGCGTTGAACCTGGAACCCGCGACCGAAACGGCGCCGAGGTTGCCGATCGATCGGGCGGGCCAATTGGCGGTCGCGTGACGGCGCGCGAGGAAAAAAGATGTGAATGCGCGCTCATCGGTCCGGCCAGCAATTCCCGCCGACGCGCCGCGGGTGCGCGCGATCGTTGACGCCGCCTACGATGTTTACATTTCCCGGATCGGAGACAAACCTGGCCCAATGCTGGACAATTACCCGGGGCGCATCGCCCGCGGGCAGGTTTGGGTGCTGGATGACGGTACAGATCTCATTGGCGTGCTGGTGCTGGAGGAAACAGCGAGCGGGTTTCTGTTGGACAATATCGCTGTCGCGCCGGATCGGCAGGGTAACGGCCATGGCCGGATCCTGCTGGAATTCGCCGAGCAGGAAGCCGCGCGCCGCGGCTGGCGTGACATCCAGTTGTACACGAACACGGCGATGGTGGAAAATATCGCGCTCTACCAACAGCAATTCTCATTATGGCGCTGACGCTTGCTTTTTCGTCATCCTCCGGCGTGACCGGAGGATCGGTAGCGGCACATATCCGCGTATAATAGCGCCCGAAAGCAAGGCGTGGTGCCGCTCCGGATCCTCCGGTCGCGCCGGAGGATGACGATTTGGGAGAGGTCAGCAGCCATAATGAGAATTGCTGCTCTACCAACGTATCGGCTATGTCGAGACCGCGCGCGTGACCGGGAAGGGCTTCAACCGCGTTTATATGTCGAAGCCCCTCGCCGCATCCTGATTGCGCGCGCGAACCAAGCCGTCTTTATGAACGAAGCAAAGAAATCGCGCGCAGGGTAACGAGATGACAAGTCGCGTGGCCCACTCCTCGATCAAGCGGACTTCTTAAGGTCCTTCTCCCGGGTTCGCAGCTTGCCGACGCCTTCCTGCAAGAACACGGCGTAATCGTAAACCGTTTCGTCTTCCTGGTTCCAGCAGACATACCCGCGGCAATCCGACGGCCGTGCCTCGTAAACGCCGCACATCCGATCCTCAGTCAGGAACTGGCAGGATTTGAAACCTTCCTTGATCCGCTTCTCACCCTTCTTCGTCACTTCCAGGATATGCTTGCGCTCGAATTCCGCGACCGCGAGATTCAGATGTTTCGCGAGCCGTCGCATATCCTCCCGCCCCACTCGCACATAACCCGCCATGCGGCAGCACAAACTCGGGCATTTCACACAGTCGAGGCGGGCGTGGCTGACCATCAGGGACGCCGACGGACAAGGTTGATTGGTTTCATTGACAGGACAACCTCGCCGCGCTGGTTCAACACTTCCGACAGAGGCCGCACAACTCCGCGGTCCGGCCGGGATTGAGACACCCGCGCCTCCTGAATCGTTACACGCATGGATAACGTGTCGCCGGGCCGCACCGGCAGATGCCATCTGACCTCATCCACGCCTGGCGCGGGGAGCCCATTTTCAGGCAAATAGTGATCGGTGTACATCCGCATCATCAGGCTGATCGTGTGCCAACCGCTGGCGATCAGGCCATTGGTCGGGCCCTTTGCCGCCGCTTCCGGGTCGGTGTGCATGGTCTGCGGATCGAACTGACGGGCGTAGGCGACGATCTCCCGCTCGGTCACCACGACGGAACCGAATTCGAACACCCTACCCACCGGAAAATCCTCAAAATACCGGGGCTTTGAAAAGGTCGTCTGATCGCTCACGCCGCACGCTCGTCCTTTATTGCCGCCCCGCCGTCTACCATGCGATACCCCGGCCGCCAACGATCCATCTGGCGCTGTTCCATTGGACGAAGATCAATCTGGGAGACCACACCATGCCGGCCATGTCCCGCCGTTCGATGCTTGAAGGTGCCCTGGGAGGCGCCCTGGGGGGCGCCACCGCGACCCTGCTCGCCGCGCCCGCGATCGCACAAGGGGCGACTCTGAAGATCGGCCTGATGCTACCTTTCTCCGGCACCTTCGCAGCCCTGGGCGAGGCGATAGCAGCGGCTTTCGCCCTGTACCTCAAGGAACTCGACGGCAAGATGGGTGGCCGGATCGTTGAGCTGGTCCGCGTCGACGATGAATCCGATCCCGCCAAGGCGCCCTCTAACGTCAACCGCCTCCTGGGCCGCGAAAAGGCCGAGGCCCTGGTCGGCACAGTTCATTCCGGTGTCGTGATGGCGTTGGTGCAGGCGGCACGCGAGCAGCAGATTCCGCTGATCATTCCCAACGCCGGTAACGTCGCCGCGACGCGCGACCTGTGCTCTCCATCTGTCTTCCGCTCCTCTTTCAGCAACTGGCAACCGGCCTACGGCATGGGCAAGGCTCTGGCCGCGAAAGGCGTGAAGAAGGCGGCATGGGTCACCTGGGAGTACGCGGCGGGTAAGGAATCGGCGGAAGGATTTGGCGACGGGTTGCGCTCCGGCGGAGCGGAGCTGACGAAAGTGCTGACATTGCCATTCCCGGAAACAAACTTTCAGCCGCTCCTGGCGCAGTTACCGGGCCTGAAGGTCGATGCGGTTGGTTCTTTCTTTGCCGGTGGCGGCGCGATCCAGTTCGTCAAGGATTACGCGGCGGCCGGACTGCGCGACAAGCTGCCGTTGTGCGGCTCGGGCTTCCTGACCGAGGGTGTGCTGAAAGCCCAGGGGGCGGCGGCCGAGGGGATTCAAACGGCGTTGCATTATGGCGATGGTATTGAGAATCCGAAGAACACCGCGTTTCGGGCCGCCTACAAGACGGTCACGAACCGCGACGCCGATGTCTATGCGGTGCAGGGTTATGACGCGGCTCAGATGCTCGCGATCGGGCTGGCCGCGACCAAGGGCGACGCGTCGGCGGTGAAGGACATCTCGGCGGCGATCAGGGCGGCGAAGATCGATAGTCCGCGCGGGGCCTTCACGGTGTCGGCGTCGCATAATCCGGTGCAGACGATCTGGCTGCGCGAAGCCAAAAACGGCGAGAACCGTGTGATCGGCGTGGCCGCGGAGTCGCTGGCCGATCCTGGCACCGGCTGCAAGATGGCCTGAGATCGAAGGGGGCCATCCCGGAGGGCGGATCGATTGGGAGGCTTTCTCGCGCAGATTCTGAACGGGCTGCAATACGGCTTGTTACTGTTTCTGATCAGTAGCGGGTTGACGCTGATTTTCGGCGTCATGGGTGTGATTAACCTGGCGCATGGCAGCTTGTTCATGATCGGAGCCTATCTGGCATACGTCGTGGCTGGCCTGACCGGGCAGTTCTGGCTGGCGCTGCCCGCCGCCGTCGTTGGCGGCCTCGTTTTTGGGGCGGTGTTGGAACGCGGGTTGTTTCGAAAGTTCCGGCAACGCGAGCATCTCGATCAGGTGCTGCTGACATTCGCGTTGATCTTGCTATTTGAAGAAGCGCGCGCCGCGTTGATCGATAACCAATTCCATGCCGTGCCGGTTCCGCCCGCTTTGGATTTCTCTGTCCCGGTCATCGGCGGTTTCGCTTACTCGGCTTACCGGCTCGCGGTTCTGGCGATCTGCCTGGCCGTCGCTGGCGGCATGGTCGCTTTTGTGGAGCGGACCCGGATTGGAGCCTCGATCCGCGCCGCCGCGGAAAACTCCGAGATGGTCGATCTTCTGGGACTGGACGCGCGATTGATCCATACGCTGGTTTTTGCGTCCGGCACGGCCTTGGCGATGCTGGCGGGGGCGCTCGCGGCGCCTTTGCAGTCGGTCTATCCCGGTATGGGCGACGGATTCCTGATCCTCTCGTTCATCGTCGTCGTCATCGGCGGTCTGGGCTCGATCGCTGGCGCCTTCTGGGCCGCGCTGCTGGTTGGGATGATCGACACATTGGGGAAAGTCTATTTGCCAGAGATGGCGGGGATCGCCGTCTGCGGCATGATGGCGCTGGTCTTGCTGTGGCGCCCCTCCGGGTTATTTTCGCGCGGATGACCCGGCTGAGCACCAAGGGACACCGGTGGCTTGGTCTGGGCGCGGCGTTGCTCGCGTCCATGCCGCTCTGGGCCGCGCCATATTACATGCAACTGGCATCCAGTGCGTTGATCGCGGCGATGTTCGCGCTGTCGTTGCAACTTCTGACCGGCGGAGCAGGGCTCGTAAGCCTCGCACATGCCGGGTTCTTCGGGCTTGGCGCCTATACGGTTTACCTTTTGGGCGGCGGGTCGTCGGTCTTCGTTTCGGTGCCGGCCGCGATGCTTTTGTCCGGGGTCGCGGCCACCGCGATCGGACGGTTGGCGTTGCGGACGCGTGGTTTTTATTTCCTGATGACCACGTTGGCCTTTGGCCAGATGCTGTTCTTCCTGTTTCACGACACGTCTTTAGGTGGAGGCGCCGACGGGGTCTTCATCGCCCGCCCGGGACTGATCTGGGCCGTGACGAAGTCGGCCCGGCCAACGGTGTTCCTGCTGCTGAACCTCGCGACGCTGAGCTTGATGTATTTTAGTCTGTGGAAATTGATGGGCACGATGTTTGGCCAGGCTTTGGCGGGAATCCGCGTTAACGAGGACCGGATGCGCGCCATGGGCCACGATGTTCAGGGGTTGAAACTGGCTGCGTTCATCGTGTCCGGCGCGCTGGCGGGTCTCGCGGGCCATATGGCAGCTCTGACCGACGCTTTTGTCAGCCCGGAGTTGCTCGGTTGGCACCGCTCAGCCGAAGCATTGTTAATGATCCTCCTGGGTGGTCTTGGCGCCCTGCACGGCCCGATCCTGGGCGCTTTCGCGCTGACCCTCGCGCGAGAACTCGGCCAGTCGATCACAGAGCGGCAACGCCTGGTCGAGGGCGTCGTCATCCTGGCCGCCGTCTTGCTGCTGCGGCGTGGCCTGGCTGGTTGGCGGCAATGAGGCGGCGCGCTGTCCCGGCGGTGCTGGAAGCACGAGGCCTGAGCCGGCGGTTCGGCGGCCTGGTGGCCGTCGCGGATATGACATTCACCCTGCGGCCGAAACTGGCCCACGCGGTGATCGGACCGAACGGCGCGGGAAAAAGCACGCTGATCGATCTGTTGAGCGGCGCGCTCCGCCCGGACGAGGGCACGATCCATCTGAATGGGGAGGACGTCACGGCGTTACCCGACTGGCGCCGCGCCCGCGCCGGGATCGGCCGGAGTTTCCAGCGCGCCAATCTGTTCTCGACCCTGACGGCGTATGAAAATGTCCGCCTCGCGGCGCAAAGCACGACCCCCGGCTGGCGCCTGATTGGGGCCGTGTGCGACGATGCCGGCACCTGGGATCTGGCGCTGTCCGCGTTGGAACAAACGGGCCTCGAGGCGGTCGCGGAACACCCCGCGGGAAGTCTGAGCCATGGACAGCGCCGCTTGCTGGAAATCGCGGTCGTGCTTGCCGCCCTCCCGGACGTTTTGTTGTTCGACGAACCCCTCGCCGGCCTGGGTCCGGAGGAAACCGCGCCGGTCGTCAAATTGTTGCGGAAACTCGCCTCCACTCACACGATGCTGCTGGTGGAACATGACATGGATGTTGTGTTCGCAATCGCCGGGCAGGTCACTGTCATGGTCGACGGGCGGATGCTGGAATCCGGCACGCCGGATGCGATCCGAGCGTCCGCCGCCGTGCGCGACGCCTATTTGGGCCATCGCTCATGACGCCGATCCTGGAGGCTCTGGGGTTGTCCGCCGGATACGATGAGAGCCGGGTTCTGCACGGTGTGAACCTGATCGTGCATCCCGGTGAGGTACTGGGCCTGATGGGCCGCAACGGCATGGGCAAGACCACGCTGATCCGGGCTTTGGTTGGTTTGCTGCCGGTGCGGGAAGGCACGGTATTGATCGACGGCGCGGATGCGGCAGCGCTGCCGTCGTTCCAGCGGTCCCGCCGGGGCATCGCGGTCGTTCCGGAAAATCGCGGTATTTTTGCCAGCCTCTCGGTGCGGGAAAATCTTCGCCTCGCGGCCCGCCCAGGGAGGGGCGGATCGGGATGGACGGAGACGCGGGTGCTGGACCTGTTCCCGCGGCTTGGTCAACGCATCGGCAATCGGGGCAATCAACTCTCGGGCGGCGAGCAGCAGATGCTTGCGATCGGCCGCGCGCTGATGACCAACCCGAGACTGTTGATCTTGGATGAGGCGACCGAAGGGCTGGCGCCGCTGATGCGCGACGAGATTTGGCGAACGATCGGCGTGGTGCGGGCGGCCGGCGTGGCTGCGATCGTCGTGGATCGGACGGTGGACGCAATTCTGTCCGTCGCGGACCGGGTGATGGTGCTGGTCAAAGGCGTGGTGGTGCTTGACGGCGCTCCCGCGGCATTGCGGGCCGATCCGGCGCTTATGTCCCGGTATCTGGGAGTCACGGGCTGTGCGGCGGATGCCGTCCGTTAACCTCTTGTGAAGCTTGCCGCGTTACAGATGCCCAGAAAGCGAAACCCCGCGAGGGCCTTTCGGCTGTCGCGGGGCTCTATTAGTCCGGCACCGTATGCCGTGAGGCAGTGACGAGGGCCGGCTCATGCGAGGGTAATACACCGATGGATCAGACAAGGCAAGACCATCTTCTCGACTGTAGAGAGCACGTGAAATGTCCGGCGTAGGTAGCAAGTGATCTGTCCGGTGAATTCGTCCCTTTGGAGGGTCGGATGCGCCGGTCGGAGCAACTGCAAGGCCTGAGGATGTTGAAACTTCGCGATACCCTGACCCGTTGGGAAGCAGG
>SHWL01000171.1 GCA_009693865.1 Acetobacteraceae bacterium
CTACCGAGTCGCGCCGCCTTCCTCCCCTCGTCATGGTTCGGCTCGACCGGACCATCCGAAGCGGCACTGTACCGCGACCGATGGTCCGGTCGAGCCGAACCATGACGAGGGGAGGCTGGAGCCCGATCGAAGCGTTTATCTTTGGGCGTTACCTTAGCTAATTCTGGTTAGTCATGAAACCCGTCACCATCCACACCGCCAAAACAACCCTGTCCAAACTCGTCGCCCGCGCCGAGGCTGGCGAGGAAATCATTCTGGCCCGCGGTAAGACGCCAGTCGCTAAAATCGTGCCGTTCCATCCGGTGGCACCGAAACGAATGTTCGGCGCTCTGAAAGGTCAGATTTCGGTCGGACCCGAATTCTTCGACCCATTGCCGGAAGACGAGCTCGCCGCCTGGGAACAATAAGGATTGAACCTGCTTCTCGACACCCACGCGTTTCTTTGGTGGATCGCGGGCGACATGGCGCTCTCCCCGGTCGCACGTGACCTGATCGGCGACACCGGCAACGATATCTTCGTCAGCGCTGCCTCTGCGTGGGAAATCGCGACGAAAGTCCGCATCGGCAAACTCCCTGGCGCGGCCGCCATAGCCGCCGATCTCGCCGTGGCGGTGGAGGCACAGGGCTTCGTTCCGCTTCCCGCCCATGCGCAAACCGCGGGCGCTCTTCCTGGGCCGCACAAGAACCCCGTCGACCGGATGCTGATCGCGCAGGCAATCGCCGATGACATGGTCCTCATCTCGAATGAAACGCTGTTCGACGCCTACGGAGTCCGCCGCCTTTGGTAAGGGGCAACGTTATATCGCCCCTCGCCGCGCCGGTGGCCGCCGCAACGCCCAGAACGCCACACTTCCGCACAGATAAAAGAAAATCGACAGCCCGAACGCCACCCGGTACGATCCGGTGACATCGAACACATACCCCGCCAGCCACGACCCGCCCGCCGAGCCGATCCCGGTCCCGATCGTGATCACCCCCAGAATCATGCCGAGGTTCGGCCCCGGGAACAAATCCGCCGTTTTCGCCGTGATCGCGGGCCCTCGCGCGCCCCACGTCAGCCCGAACAGACACGCATGCGCCCATAGCAACGCGTGCTGATCCGGCGAGGTGATCAGCATCCCGCACGCCACGCCCACGATCGAGGTGCCAAAAGTCACGACCGCCGAAAGCTCGCGCCCGATGTAATCCGACATCGTTCCGGTCAGGATCACCCCCGGCAACGACAGGAACGCGCCCATGCCAAGCACCCACGCGGCGTAGAGTATATCGAACCCGACATCCACCGCGAACGCCAGTTGGTGCAGCGCCACCAGAAACGAGCCCAGTCCGGTGAACATATAGACCGCGGCCAGAAGCCAGAAATGCGGCGTGCGAGCCGCCTCATGCAGCGTCCAGCCCTCGGTCGAGGCGGCGCGGCGGCTGGCGGCCGTGCTGTCGCCCGCGCCCCGGAACAGCGAGGCCAACGGCAGTAACACGGCACCCATGAACAGGCCCTGCCACAAATAGGCACCGCGCCAGCCAAGGCCGGAAATCATCATGGTGGTGACGGGCGCGGAAAACGCGCGCGCGAACCCGTTGGCGGACTGCACGACCGACACGGCCATGCCACGATTACGCACGAAGTATTTCGAAAGCAGCGGAACGAAAACCACGAGGCCCAGACAGTTGGCGCCCAGTGTCATGACGACACCGTAAAGGACGACCATATGCCACAATTCGGTGGCCAGGGAACTCGCCAGCAGCCCGGCGGTCAGCATCGCGCCGCCGATCAGGATCAGCCGCCGCGGGCCCAAACGGTCCACCATGAAGCCGACCAAAGGCGAGCTGAGTCCACTGACGAACTGCCCCACGGAATAGGCGATCGAGACCTGCGCCCGGCTCCAGCCGAACACTTCCACGAACGTCACCAGGAACACGGTGTAAGCGTGCATGAACCCGGAGCCGATCGAGAACGTCGCGAAGGCGGCGCCCAGCAGCAGCCAGAGCTTCAGCGGCGACAGAGAGGGGGACGCGGACAAAGGGGCGATCAGAGCTCCAATTTACCGCGCCCGGACAGGACGCAACCGCCGGCGACCGTGGCCTCGACGGGGCCCTCGACGGTCTTGCGGGCGGAGGCGATCAGCAGGCTGGGGCGGCCCATTTCGACGCCTTGCTCGATCTCATAATGCAGCGCGACGTTAACACCGGGGGCCAGGGAAGTCAGCAGCGCGGCCAAAGCAGCGCAGGCGCTGCCGGTCGCGGGATCCTCCAGCACGCCGCCCAGAGGGGCGAACATGCGCGCGCGGAGCCGCGTGGCGTCGCCGTCGCGGCGCACATAAAGCAGCAATGCGAACCGAAGCGGGCTGGCATGGGCTGACGCCGCCGCGCGGAAGGCGGCGATGTCGGGCGCGGCGCGAGCCAGGGCCTCCTGGCTCGCGACCTCGGCGATCGCGAAGGGCGTGCCCACCGAGGCGACCAGCGGGTCGTGCGCGGTGGTCAGGATATCGGCCAGGGTCAGGCTGGCGCAGGCGGCGGCGGTCTCGGTCGCCACCGCGTCATGGATCGACAGCGCCTGGGGGGCGGAGATGCGGACGCCGGTAATCTGTTTGTCCGGACCGCGCAGGATATCGGCGCGCACGAGGCCGGCGGTTTCCTCGAACGTCAGGTGCTCCGGCGGGTGGTCCATGGCGGTGGCGAGGACGAAGCCGGTGCCGACGTTGGGATGGCCGGCGAAGGGTAGCTCCATCGTGGGGGTGAAGATCCGCACGTGGGCATGGTTCTGGGGGTTGTCAGGGGGGAGGACGAAGGTGGTTTCCGACAGGTTGAAGTCGCGTGCAATGGCTTGCATCCGCGCGTCCGTCAGGCCCCTGGCGTCGGTCAGGACCGCGAGCGGGTTACCGCCGAAGCGGTCGCCGGTGAAGACGTTGACGGTGACATAGTCGTAACTGGGCATGACGGGCTCCCGGTGCCGGAGGGCGCGTGCCATCTCTGCGCATCCAGGAGCCCGCGATCAAGGGCGTGGCGCACGGGTCTTGCCCGCGGGGAACGCGCGGCGGTGGCGCCTCGCGTCAGGCTTTATCCAGCCAGTGCGTATCGAACCGCACGACATCGTAAATCCCAAAGTAGTCCTTCGCGTTGTGACCCTTGACGAAATTATGCCAGATATCGTTGATTTTTTCCCACGCGACCGGCAGTAATGGGGGATCCTGTTCCATGATATCCTCGGCTTTCCGGATCAGCGCCAGGCGCTTGGCGGCATCGACCTCGACGTCGATTTGATCCAGCAGTTTTTCGAACTCGGCATTTTGCCAGAACGAGTAATTCTGTGGCCCACCGCTCCGGTACCATGCGTTGAAGTAGTCGGAGGGATCGAGCAAAGACGAAACGATGGCGCCGACGGCCAGGTCGTAGTTGCCGGCCGCCACGTCGCCGAACCAGACCGATTCGACAACCGTTCGCAGGTTGCTTTGAATACCCACGCCGCGCAGCATTTCCTGGATGGCCAGACCAAACAATTTGTGATGGTTGAGGTCCCGCACCACGAAATCCAGTGGCCGCATGCTGCTCTGGCCCGCGGCGGCCAACAGGGATTTGGCTTCTTTGATCGCCGCGGCGGAGTCGTCCTGATAACCCAGCCGCTTCGCGAGCTGATCCTTGGGCGTGGCGAAGTCGGAAAACGGGTAGATGAAGCCTCCCGTCATCAGCGGGGAGACATCCTTCACGACGTCGACCAGGACCTGCTTCTCGAAGATCAGATGCATGGCCCGCCGGACCCGCGGATCGTCGAACGGCTTCTTCTTGGCATTCACCCATGTCGCGTGAATCACGCTTTGGTAGAATGTCGAGGTGGACAGACCCGGCATCGCCGCCGCCTTACGGGTGGCGACCGGATCCAGCGCGCGGGCGTAATCCACCCGGCCCGACAGCACGGCGGACGCGAGCTCCGAGGAAAACGGCATCAGATGGTAGAATTCGATGCCATCGAGATAGGGCAGGCCCTTGTTCCAGTAATTCTGGTTTTTCTCCATCACCCAGATTTCGTTCTCGATCCGCCGCTGAGTCTTATACGGGCCGGTACCCGGAATATTGAGGACCTTCCGTAAATTGTAATTATTCTCTTCCAGCGTCTTCTTGCTGAAGATCACGTTCCAGCCACAGGCGAAGGCCGACATCATGAAATTGACCGAGCGCGGCGCGGACAATTTGAATTCGACGGTGTGTTTGTCACGCGCGTTGATCTCGCTCACCGCGGTGAACAACGCGCTGCGCGGAATGCTGACGCCGGATGGCGGCTTCGAAATGCGGTCGTAGGTCGCTTTGATGTCGGCGGAGGTGAAATCCGTGCCATCGTGGAACTGCACACCCTGGCGCAGGTGAAACGTATAGGTTTTGCCGTCCTTGGAGATTTCCCATCCCGTCGCCAGATCGGGGACGATGGTCTTGCCGCTGTCGCGCGGATCGCGGCGGATCAGGTTGTCGAACATGCAACCCTGCACGCCGATGTTGCCCACGGTGCCCGATTGATGCACGTCGAAATGCGGCGGGCGATTGAGGATACCGTAGCGAAACACGCCGCCTCGCTTTGGATTGGGCTCCGGCGCCGCCATCTGAAACTTCGAACCGTCGTACTCATTCGGAATATCGGCGGCGAGGCCATAGTTAGGGGCCAGACCGTAACCTCCCATCATCGCGGCGGCGCCGCCTTGCAGCATGCCGCGGCGGGACCAATCGGTACGCGTGGAATGTTTATCATTCATGATGCCGGTTTCCTCCCGTTGGACCTTTTACCGAGGCTTTTGTTCATGTTTGGACGGCGTGCGGCCTCACCCGCCTGCCGGTAGGTGACGCCAGACAAGCCAGGTTACACGACGATGTCCAGCGAGTCACTTACCCGGCGGCAATTCGCATTTTGGCGTTGACGCTTGCTTTTTCGTCATCCTCCGGCGCGACCGGAGGATGACGATTTGGGAGAGGTCATCAGCCATAGTGAGAATTGCTGCTTACCCGGCAGGACTGAAGCGCTGACGGCGCGAACGCATCCTCAGTGATACGTCCGTCCCCCATCGACCGGCAGCGCGATCCCGGTAATGAACGACGCCTCCTCCGACAGCAGGAACAGGATGGCGCGGGCAAGTTCCTCCGGTTCCGCCGCGCGGCCCAGGGCGTAACGCGCGGCGAGTTCTGACCGGATGCCGCCCTGATTGTCGCGCAGGAAGCTTTCTGTCATCGCGGTATCGACCATCCCCGGACACACCACGTTCACCCTGATTTTCGGTGCCAGTTCCATCGCCAGCACCCGCGTCAGCGCGATCACCCCGCCTTTCGAGGCGACATAAGCCGTGCTGCCCGGCCCGGTCGGTATAAGCCCGACGCCCGAGCCGATGTTCACGACACTCGCGCTGTCCGCCGCCCGTAAAAACCGTTCCGCCGCGCGAATGACCAAGAATGTCCCGGTGAGGTTGACCGTCAGGATGCGGTTGAACAGCTCGGCCGAGGTTTCGGTCAGCCCCTCCGACGAAAAGATACCGGCGGCGTTGACCACCCCGTCGAGCCCGCCCATCGCGGTCGCCGCGGCCTCGACCGCCGCGTCGACCGACCCGTGATCCGCCACGTCCGCCACGAAAGCATGCCCGCCGATCCCTCCCGCCACCTCCTGGGCTGCCTCCGCCGAGCGATCGAGCACGGCAACCGCGGCTCCTTCCCCCGCGCATAACCGCGCGGTCGCGCGGCCAATGCCCGACGCGCCGCCAGTGATCAGAATTTTACGTCCCGCCAGCCTTGCCATGGTCCCCTCCCCTGAACGATCGCGTCAGTTGGTGCGCGAGACGTCGAACAACCACCGCTCGACGCAAAACTTCATGGCGCCGGCCGCAGTATCGAGGCCGCGTCCGCTCGCCAAAACGGGCATCGCCGATTGCGACAAACGTCTCATACCGGTTTCCAGGACCTGTCGACCTCGACGTCCAGCAAGGTTGGCCCGTCATGCGCCAGCGCCGCCTCCAGCATGTCCTGCACCTCCCACAGCGTGGTCGCGCGATACGCCGTCAGGCCCAGTCCGCGAGCCACCGACACGAAATCGATCCGCGGACGGTCGAGGTCCATGCCGACGTAGGTGTCCGCCTGCGCCGCCAGCCCCTTCATCGCGTTGGTCCGCTGTTTCAGGATCCGGTACGAGTAATTGTTGATGACGACGAACACCATGCGCAGGTTCTCCCGCGCTGCCGTCCAAAGCCCCTGGATGGTGTACATCGCCGACCCATCGCCGATCAGCGCCACCAGCGGCCGGTCCGGCAAGGCGATCTTGGCCCCGATCGCCGCCGGCAGCCCCCAGCCGATGCCGCCGCCGCGCATGCCGAAGAAGCTCTGGGGATCATCGCTTTTCAAAAACCGCCGCAGATTCGCGCCCGACGATACTGTCTCGTCGATCACCACCGCATCCGGCGGCAACATGCGCCCGATCGTCTGCATCAACGACAGCGGATGGATCGGATGACGCTCCGACAGCGCCTCGGCGTTCGCGTGCAGCCGCGCGAGGCTGCTGATGCCCTCCGAGCGGGCCTGCTCCAGGCGCTTCGCCACCTGCGCGGCGTCCGCGCCGGAACGCAAGGCCAGCAGAGCCTGCGTCATTTCCGGCAGCGTGGTCTTCGGTTCCCCGAGAATGGCGACCTTGGCCGGATAATTCTTGCCGAGCTCCCAGGGGTTGGTGTCGAGGTGCACGACCGGCATGCCCTCCGGCATGGAATCCACGTCGTCAGGCAGCGACAACGTGAACAGGTCGGCGCCGATCGAGACCAGCAGATCGTGCTGGTCCAGCATGCCGCGGATGGCGGCGGGCAGGCGCACCAGGGCGCCCCGGTACAGCGGATGGGAGGACGGGAACATCGCGCGCGTCGCCATGCCCTCGTCGTAGACCGGCGCGGCGAGCGCCTCGGCGAAGGCGACGAGTTCCTGAAGCGCGTTGCCTTGCGGCACGGCGTCACCGGCGATGATCACCGGCGATTTCGCTTTGGCCATCAGCCTCGCGGCCTCGGCGATCGCGCCGGCGTCGCCTCGGATGCCATGCGCGACCCGGGTCGGGTGGCCGAGATCCAGGTCCTCAGAGTCGGTCAGAATGTCGCCGGGTAGTGACAGGAAGACAGGGCCCGTGGGCGGGGCGAGCGCGGTTTTCGCGGCGCGGTGGATGGCGCGCGGCAGATCGGACAGGCGGCGCACTTCCTCGGACCATTTGACGAAAGGCCGCGCGATGACCGGCAAATCGGCCCACAGCAAGGGTTCGGTGAAATTAAAACGCTGTTCGTGCTGGCCTGCTGTGACGATGATCGGCGAACCCGCCTTTTGCGCGTCGTACAACATCCCCATCGCGTTCCCGAGGCCCGGCGCCGCGTGCAAATTCACGCATGCCAATTGCCCCGACGCCTGGGCATAGCCATCCGCCATGCCCATCGCCGGTGCCTCCTGCAACGCCAGCACGTAACGAATATCCCGCTCGGCGGCGAACGCGTCCATCAACGGCAATTCGGTGGTGCCGGGGTTGCCGAACATCACCCGCACGCCCTCCTGCTTCAACAACTCCAGCAGAGCGATTTTTCCCGGCATCGTGGGCATGAATTTTTCCCCGGAGGTGATAGGACGTCCCAGTTCCGCTACAAGGCCCAGCGCCGCGAGGCAAGCTGGCCGGAACCCACGAGGTTTTCACGCATGAGGACTCTGACACGCCGTACCGCCATGGGCAGTTGCGCCGCTGCATGCGCGCTGGCCGTTTCATGGCCCGGCCCGGTGGTCGCGCGCGATTCGTGCCGGGATGGGCTTTCCGCTGGATCGCCGCGCGTTGAACTGCGCCATGTTTTTTGTGGCGAAATCAATCGCCGGGGTCAGGCGGTTGGGTTCCATAGCCGGCCAGGGGGCGTGAACCCGCCAACGGTCCGTGACACCGGGACTCCCCGGCCGGTCCCCGGCTATCCTGGCTTATATAATCTGACACAATTTCAAATCGCCCAGGATGGGCAGACCGGCATCAAGGGCATTTCGACCTTTTTTCCCGATAAATGTTCCGCCGGCGATGTCGTCGCGGCGATTCAATTCGCGTTCAGTAACGGCCATCGGAAGGAAGAACAATTCCGCGGCATGTCGGGCCCGGGTTGCACCACCGCGGACGGCCGTCAGTTTCCGATCACCGGCTTTACCGGCGGCCGGGAGGGCTCGCATGTTCGCACCGGCTATCCGGATGTGGGAGGTGGACGGCGATGACAACTCTGTTCCGTTACGAGACGGACCCCGCGGGCAAACCCTCGGCGATTTCGATTTCGGGCGCCCAGGCGGGCCTCGCCGCATTTCTGACCGAGGAGGCGTCCTGGAGCGATTACATCGATCTGCTGCTGGGCCTGGCGGAGGAAGCCGTGCGAGCGGGAATGCCCCGGGTCAACACGGGTAACGCCTATGCCGTGACCATTGGCGGCAGTACCGCGATCATCGAACATTTGCACCAGTCCGGGCGGCCCAGCGAAACGGTGCCGCTGCCGGTCTTCATGCAAGCGTTACGGGAATGGCGGACGTTTCTCGATCCGCCGCGGCGCGTTCCGGCATAGCCAAATCAGAGGCGGGGCCAGTGAACGAATTTAATGACACTAAGGCGACGCCCAAAGATAAACGCTTCGATCGGGCTCCAGCCTCCCCTCGTCATGGTTCGGCTCGACCGGACCATCGGTCGCGGTACAGTGCCGCTTCGGATGGTCCGGTCGAGCCGAACCATGACGTGGAAAGGAAGGCGGCGC
>SHWL01000020.1 GCA_009693865.1 Acetobacteraceae bacterium
CATCCTCCGGCGCGACCGGAGGATCCGGAGCGGCACCACGCCTTGCTTTCCGGCGCTATTATACGCGGATATGTGCCGCTACCGATCCTCCGGTCACGCCGGAGGATGACGAAAAAGCAAGCGTCAGCGCCATAATGAGAATTGCTGGATCTCGTTGGATTTCTCCGCCGCCCGAGCAGTTGACCATCGTCGTCACATGGGCAGACTGCCGGGCGAGACATCGCGACGGGAAAGGGAACAGGACATCATGGCAACAGGACCGCTCGCGGGTGTCAAAATTCTGGAGTTCTCGGGCATCGGCCCAGGACCGTTTTGTGGGATGTTGTTGTCGGATATGGGAGCGGATGTGTTGCGTATCGACCGCAAGGACGGTGATCGCGGCGACAAGACTCACGTCACCCGCCGAGGCCGCAAATCCGTGGCGCTGGACCTGAAACAACCGGACGCGCGCGAGGCGTGCCTCCGGCTGATGGACATGGCGGATGCGATTTACGAGGGCTTCCGTCCCGGCGTCATGGAACGGCTTGGGCTTGGCCCTGGCATCGCGCTCGCGCGTAATCCGAAGCTGGTTTACGGCCGCATGACGGGATGGGGGCAGGAGGGGCCTCTGTCGCAGGCGGCGGGCCATGACATCAACTACATCGCCATCACGGGCGCCCTGCATGCGATCGGCACGGCGGAGCGGCCGGTGCCACCATTGAACCTGGTCGGCGATTTCGGGGGTGGGGCGCTGTATCTCGCGGTCGGGTTGCTCGCGGCGTTGCTGCATGCGCGCGCCACGGGTGAGGGGCAGGTGGTGGATGCCGCGATGAGCGATGGCGCGGCGTCGTTGATGGCGGCGTTTTATGGGCACATGGCCGGGGGACGGTGGACGGATACGCGCGCATCGAATGGGGTGGATGGCGGCGCGCCCTATTACGGCGTGTACCAGTGCAAGGATGGACGCTGGGTGGCGCTTGGCTCGATCGAGCCACAGTTTTTCGCGATTCTGTTGGAGAAGCTTGGCATTGCCGATTTTCCGCGGAATCGGCAGCGCGATCCCTCGCTTTGGCCGGATCTGCGGGCACGGCTGGAGGCGATTTTTCTGACGAAAACCCAGGCGGAATGGATCGCCTCGATGGAGGGCAGCGATGCCTGCTTCGCCGGAGTGTTGAGTCTGACCGACGCGCCGTCTCATCCGCACCATGTCGCGCGAGAAACGTTCGTCACCATCGATGGCGTGCGGCAACCCGCGCCCGCACCCAGGTTTTCCCGGACTCCCGGGCGGATCCAGGAACTCGATCCGCGGATCGGAGCGCATAACGAGACGGGGTTGATGAGTTGGGGTTTTACGCGGGACGAGGTTGAGGGGTTGCGGCGGTGTGGGGCGTTGTAGGGGGACTGGTGCGCGCCCATTTTTCAGTGAAACATGCGCCCGGAATCGATAACGACCGTCTGACCTGTCATGGTCTCCGTGCGGCACATGGTGACCACCATGTCGGCGCAGTCGTCCTTGTCAGCGGCCTTCTTCAGGAGCGAACTGGCGGCCCCGCTCGCGATCATCTCGGGCCGGAGGTTGGCCGTCGCGCGCGTGCCCTCAAGCAGTCCCGGCGCCACGCAATTGACGAGTGTCTCGGGTGCCATCGCGACCGCCATGCAGCGCGTGAGATGGATGAGCCCAGCCTTCGACACCGCGTAGGCAATGGATGAACCCTGAGGCCCAAGCCCGGCAACGGACGAGATATTCACCACGCGCCCGCGTCCCTGGGCTTTCATGATGGGCGCCACCGCCTTGGTGAGGCGCATCGGCCCGGTCAGGTTGACCGAAATGATCTTGTCCCATTCCTCCTGCGTCATGTTGTCGAGGTCGGTGAACGGGATCGCCTTATTGTAGGCCGCGTCGTTGACGAGAATATCGAGGCGGCCGAAACGTTTGATCACATCGCCGATGAGTTTGGCGACAGCCACTCCATCGGTGATGTCGCAGGCGAACGCGGCCGCGTTGATCTGATAACCTGAGGTCAGTTCGCGCGCGACGCCCTCCGCCTGTTCGCGGCTCTGTGCATACATGACGGCGATATGCGCGCCCTCCTTGGCCAGAGCGTGGCAGATGCGTTGTCCTAGTCCGCCATTGCCGCCCGTTATGAGCGCGACCGCGCCTCTGAGGTCCATGAACTTTCTCCTGTGTGAGAGTGCGCGTTCCCGTTTCCGGGGCGAGTTTGTGTCCTAAGCCAGGGAGTGGGCAAGCCGGGTCACGCGGCCGTTATCTGGATCATCCGCTCGATCTGCTCCTTCGACAAAGGTGCCTGGATGAATTTGAATCGGACCGCATCCGACATCAGCGACTCAATGCCAGTCACCCGGTCGGCCCAAATGGCCTCGTTCGGAAAGAACTCCTCGCGCAAACGTTTAACAAGCCGCTCCGGCACACCGGCGAATTCGGCGTACGCCTTGGCGGCATCGGCACTTTGATACATCCATCGCACTGTCTCCCGATACGCCACGAGGAAGCGCGCGATGACCGGTCTGCGGGCCTCCAGAACGGCCGCGTGCGCGACGTTCACTCGCACCGTTTGCTCACGCATCGACGGCACGTCATTCCCGCTCGCGACGATGCGAATCTTCCCGCTCTCAGCGGCGTCGAGCAGGTACGGCGCGGCGGACCAGCCAACATCGATCTGGCCGGACATGACCTGCGTGTAGGTGCCGGGAATACCGCCGGTCGCGACCAGTTGCGGCTTAATGTCAAATGTGTCGACAAAACCCAATACCACGCTGTTGGTCGACGACCCCTGAGTGGAAAACGCAACCGTTTTGCCGTTGGTGTCCTTCAGCGATTGAACCCGCGAATCGGCTCGCACGTACCAAAACAGATCGCCAGCCCCGGTCGCCTGGGAGCCAAGAATTCGGATCGGCGCGCCTTTGGAGAAGGCGCCGATCGCGCCCAGGGTCCCTCCCGCGACGCCAATCTCGGCACTGCTCGACAGCACCGCCTGCAAGGTCTCGCCACTTCCTTGCGTGTACAGAATATCGAGATCGAGGCCCTGCTTACGGAAGATCCCCGCGCGTTGCCCGAGTTCCGCGACCGATGTGTCCCAATTTCCCTTCTGTCCCACCGCGAGTTTCAGGGTGTCAGCGGCATGAGCTCGGCCAGTCAACGTCAGTCCCGCGGGAAGCGCTGCCGCCAGCAGAGTACGTCGACGCATGATGTGTTCCTCCCTCAGTTTCTGTTGAGTCGCGTCAACGCGGCGTTGACGGCGGCCACGAGCAATACCACCAGAATCAACAGCGCATACATGCCCGGCATGTCAAAGCGGCGATATGAATCCATCACCAGGAAGCCAATGCCCGCTTTCGACAACTTGGTCTCGGCCAGCAAGATGCCGATCGCGGCGACACCGAAGCCCAGACGTAGTCCATTCAGCAACGGCTCACGCACCGCCGGCAGATAGATCTTGGTCGCCATCTGCCAGGTCGTGGCACGGAACCCATGGCCAACGTTGAGCAGAACCGGCCGGACCGCGCGGACGCCGCTCGCGACACTGATCGCGACCGGAAAGAAGCAGGAGATCGCGCCCATCGCGATCTTCGATCCTGGGCCGGCGCCAAACGCCAGCAGCAGGGCAGGGAAGAAAATGATCTTGGGGACCGGCGCGAGGTAATGGACCCAGCGTTCATAAGCGGCCGCGAGGAACCGGTTGGCGCCCAGAGCGAGACCGGCGCTGGCGCCCGCGAGGCCACCCACGGATACGGCCATCAGAAATTCGCCGGACGTGACGCCAAGGTTACGATAAAACGCCGGATCGGCCAGGGTGATCGCGAGCGCTTTGGCGATGTACCACAGCGACGGCACGACATCGCGGAACAACAGTCCCGACGCGGCGAGCGCTTCCCACGCCGCCATGATGGCGACCGCGGCGATCAGCCGTAGGCGCGCCGCAGCCATCGTTCGATATGCTCCAAACAAACGAAGAACAGCATGCTGGCCAGCAGCACGAAACCGATGGCGGCGTAGGTGCCCGCCAGGTCGTAACGCTCCGCCAGTTCGTTGATGAGTTGCCCGAGTCCGCCAAGGTTGATCAGGAATTCCACGCCGACGATGTTGATCAGACTGAATGTCAGCCCCAGGCGAAGTCCCGTGAAGATCGCTGGCATCGCGGCGGGAAACAGTATCTTGCGAAACATCTGTCCGCGGGTCAGCCGGAGCGAGCGCCCGACATCGATCAGCACGGTACGCGTGGCGGCCAGGCCTTCCACGGTCTTCAGGATGACCGGTGCGGTGCCGGCGGCGACACCAAGGATCACGATGGTGATTGAGGACCGGCCGAACAACACGAGGAACAGCGGATAAGCCAATACCAGCGGCGCGGCGGCCCATGCGGCGACCCAGGGCTCGAAGGCGCGGCGGAAGGGACGGGAGTGATACAGCCAGAAGCCGGCCGGTACTCCGGCGGTCAGGATCAGCAGACCCGCCGCGAACGTTTCGGCGCTGGTGAGAAGAAAGCGCGCGGGCACCTGTTCTTCGACCACGATGCGGCCCAGGGCGGCCAGCACCTCGGAGGGTGGCGGAACGACGTAACGGCTGACTACATCGATCGCGATGAGGCCCTGCAACGCCAGACCCGCGGCGATCAGCGTAACGAGCCCGAACACGGGCGCCAGCCGGATCACGTCACGTCGCCAGATGCTCGGCGGCGTCCAGGCCGCGATTGGCTTCCTCGCGCAGATCGACCCAGAGTTCGGCGACATAGCGCCCGAATTCCGGACTGGTAAGGATGTCGTCGCCCCGTGGCCGCGGTAAGCGCACTTCCACAATGCGCCGGACCCGACCTGGCCGGAACGTCATGACAACGATGCGATCGGACAACTGCACCGCTTCGGTCAGGCTGTGGGTGATCAGCAGTGTCGTCTGGCGCAGTCGCTGCTGGATCTGTGTGACCTTGGCGCCCAGTAGCAAGCGTGTCTGTTCGTCCAACGAGGCGAATGGTTCGTCCATCAGCAGAATCTTCGGTTGGGCGGCGAGGGTTCGGGCGATGGACACCCGCTGGCGCATACCGCCCGATAATTCCGCGGGATAGCGTTGCTCGAAGCCGCGCAGACCGACCATGGTGACATAGTGAAGCGCGCGCTCGAGTCGTTCCGCCCGGGAAACGCCTCGCAATTCAAGCGGAAAGGCGACATTGTCGATGACGTTGCGCCAGGGGAATGTGCTCTCCTCCTGAAACACCATGCCAATCGCGGGGTGCGGACCGTTTACGGTTTCGCCGCCCACCGTGACGCGGCCCTGATAGTCTCCGGTCAGGCCACCGATGATGTGGAACAAGGTGGACTTGCCGCAGCCCGATGGACCGATGACAGAAACGAACTCGCCCTCCGCCACGTCGAACGTGAAGTCTTCCACCGCGGTCACGCCGAATTCGGTGGTGCCGAAGCGCTTGGTGACGTGCTCAACGGTGAGGGTGGGTACGGCCATGTTATGTCAAACGCGATTCGTCTCGCGTTCCGGCAGCCCCTCCGGCGTCCATGAGCGTCCTCCCGTGCGCGGTCGTTTCGCGGCGCTTCCCGTGTCAGCGGGTAGTGTGCGGCCTAAGCCTGGGGGCGGGCAAGGCGGGACGTCCTTTGGCGGGTGCGCCGTGATCGCCGCGGCGTGAAGCACCGGAAGGCCCCGCTGGCAGGACGCTGTCCTTCAGGGCCAGGAAATCGCCGTCGAGGAGTTGACCGAGGTGAGGTTCGATGGCGTCGATATCGCGTTGTTCCCGGCTGGCAGCGGCGTTTCCAAACGCTTCGCGGCGGTGACGGTGAGGGCGGGCGCGGTCGTGGCGGAAACCGGCCGCATCCTGGGGGCAGCTGATTTTCCGATCGGCATCACCTGCATCGGCGTCCCGGTGCCGCGCGCGCATGCCATCGCGCTGCCTGTGGAGTTCGACAAGGTCGTCGCACCGGACGGGGCGCGGCTCTCAACGCTGTGCAGATCGCGGAACTGCTGCTGAAACTGGGTCGATCGGAGGAGGGAAGACGGTGGCGCGTCTATCCCTGTTATATCGCACGGCTTTCCGCCAGGATGGACATCTCCCCGCGCGATAGTCCCAGTTCATCGCAGAAGATTTCCACGTTGTGCTCCCCAATCAACGGCGCTCGCCGGGAGATCGCCCAGGGAGAGCCGTTGTAGATGGATGCCTCGCCTGGGTAGACGAAGCTGCGACCCAGTTCCGGATGCTCCACTTGCTTCCAGAAACCGCGATCCTGCAAGTGCGGGTCGTCAAGCAGAGCTTCCGAAGGACGCACCGCGCCCCAGGTAAATCCGCGTTCCTGGGCCGCGTGGTAAGCCTCCTCCGCCGGCACGCTGGCGATGAAGTTGGCGATAAGGTCGTCGATGATGTGCGACGCGTTCGCCGCGATCACCGCCGGGTCCTGGTATTTGGGGTCCTTGAGATCGCCGGCCATGCCGTAACTGTCCAGCAGGTCCGCCAGCTCCCCGATGTATTTAGGGGCAAGCCGGCCCGCCACCAACGCCGTGACGTAATTGCCATCCTTGGCGAGGAACTGGGTTCGCGGCGTGGGCGCCGCCGCGTGATGGCGGCCGGTCTGGCGCAGCAACGTCTCGTTTCGGTAAACGTAGTTGGCGATTGCCGCCTCGGTTGTCAGTGCACACGCTTCGTGGATCGATGCATCGATGGACTGCCCAAGGCCAGTGACCGAGCGGTGGACCAAAGCGGCCATGATCGAAATGTAAGCGAAATGACAACCCATGTGCCACGCCTGGCCGCCTCCCGGCGCGATCGGTGGCGCGTCCGGCACGTCCGCCTCGTCATATCCGCTGGAGGCCATCTCGCCACCCGCCGCGAGGTGGAGCAGGTCGGTGGACAGGTAATCCCTCCAGGGGCCGGTCTGACCGAATGGGGTCAGGGCGCACAGGATCAGGCCAGGGTTCTCTGCTTTTAACGCGTCGTAACCCAGCCCCAGGGAGGCCAGATGGCCCGGCCGGAATGTCTCCAGAATGACATCGGCGTCGGCCGCCAACCTTCGGAAAAGCTCCCGCCCATCGGCGGTTTCCAGGCTCAGCGTAATGCCGCGTTTGGATGTGTTGTAGTACCAGAACGATAAGCTGCGATCCGGATGCGGAATGTCGTCGAGGAACGGTCCGATGTGGCGGCAGGGTTCGCCTCCGGGAGGTTCGATCTTGACCACGTCGGCCCCGAGATCGCCAAGCAGCTTTCCACAAAACTGTCCCGTTTCGTTCGCGAGTTCCAGCACGCGCAGGCCAGCCAGGGGACCGGTCATTGGAGCATCTCCTCCTGGTAGGCAAAGCGTGCTCGCTTCGAGGGCCAGAACGTGCCGTCGTCGAAGCCCGCGCGAAGTTCCTCGTGACTGTAGCCCAGCAGGCCTTCGACAATCTCCCGCGTGTGTTGACCGATCAGCGGACTGGGCAGGTGGTTCACGGCCGGGGTTTCCGACATCTTAAAGGGCGCGTTCTGCACCTTGTGCGTGCCAAGCGCGGGATGCTCCATCGGCAGATACATGTCTCTGTGGCGCAATTGAGGGTCGTGCTCCACCCGGTCCTCGGCGCTTTGCACGGGGAGCGCGCGAACGCCGGCGGCCTGGCAGCGATTTGTCAGTTCGTACTTGTCCAGAGTCATGGTCCAGGCTTCGATGTGCGCGTCCAGTTCGTCCTGATGCTCCAGGCGTCCGGCGACCGTGGCGAATTTGTCCGGGGTGGGAGTGCCCATCACCTGCACCAGCGCGCGCCATTCGTCGTCGGAGTGGCAGACGACCACGCACCAGTCATTGTAGCCGCCGGGATCGGTGCGATACGCGTTATGCGGCGCGACTGTTGGTCCGCGGTAATTGTTCACCAGAGGTGTGCCGGGCCAATGCGCCCGGTTGCCGGGTGGAAATCCGGCGCGCCTGGAGCCTCGCTTGTTCACGGTGAAGTCCAGCAACGCGGGACCATTCAACGGAACGCTCGATACCATCTGGGCCTGGTCGATATGCTGGCCTCGGCCGGTCATGTTTCGGTGGTAGAGGCCGGTGAGGGCACACATCGCCCCATACATGCCGCCGGTATCGTCCATATACGACCAGCCCCAGCCCGCCGGTGGTTTGTCCGGCAATCCGGAAAGATACGTCAGGCCCGCCACCGACTGGGCTACCGGACCGAACGTCGTGTAATGGTGGTTGCGGCCAGTATGGCCGTAGCCCGACATCGAAACATAGACGATATCCGGTTTGATCTTGCACATCTCCTCATATCCGAGGCCCCAGTTCCGCAGCACCCGGGAGCTGAAATTCTCAATCACGATGTCGGAGACGCCGATCAACCGCTTCACGATCTCCAGGCCCTTTGCGCTGCGCACGTTCAGGCTGAGGCTCTTCTTGTTGACGTTCGTGTCGTTGAAGTTGCCTGACGTGTTCAGGTTGACCTCGAGATTCTGAGGCGTGGTGGAACTCGGCAGCCGGCCGCGTTCGGACTCCGGCCATTCGATTTTGATGATCTCGGCGCCGAGAGCCCCGAGCCAACGCGTGGCCCAGGGCCCGGCGCGGACCCAACTGAAGTCCACGACGCGGATGTTTTCGAGAGCTCGTGGTTGCGGCATTGGGGACGTTCTCCTGGGGTGGGGATTGTCCGGGTTGGGGAGGCGGGGTGTCAAATCGGGCCCGGCGGGAGTGACGTCCCGCTTGTGGCTATCCGGGATCGTGGTGGCCCTTTAGACTGGCGACGGACCCGAGCACGCAAGGCGAAGAGAATGAGCGACTGGAGCAAGGTGACCCGGCCGATCCCCGTCCCCAACGAATGGACAAAACCATTCTGGGACGCGGCCAAACGGGGCGTTCTGGAACTGCAACGCTGTCAGAGTTGCGGCCATTTTCAGCATCCGCCCTACGCGACCTGCGTTCAATGCATGGGGATCGACCTGAAGTTCGAACCCGTGCGCGGGGACGGCGCGATCTACGCCTATACCATCATGTATCACACTGGCGACAAGCGCTTTGCCTCCGCGGTGCCGTACGCCAGCATTGTCGTGGAACTCGACGAGGCGCCCGGCGCGTTGCTCGCGGGCAACCTGCTGGAGGCGGAGTATACCGAGGCGAAGGTCGGCCGCCGCGTGGAGGTCATTTTCGAACCGCTGACCAACGACATCACGCTGCCGCAGTTCCGTCTCGCTCGATAAGGGGAAAACCGCATGTGGGACAATCGATGCAAAATCGCCGTCAGCGGCGTGGGCTATTCCAAGGTGTCGCGCATGGCCGACATTCCGCTCGCCGCGCATGCGTTGGAGGCGGTGAAGGGGGCGGTCGCGGACTCAGGGCTGGAGATGTCGGACATCGACGGTCTGGCGACTTATCCGGAGTTGCCGGCGACCGGGCACGCGGAGGTGGACGGTATCTCGATCGTGTCCGTCAACTGCATGATGGCGATGTTGAAGTTGCCAGCACTGACCTGGCATATTCAGGTGGGCACGACCAATATCGGCGGCGCGGTGCAGCAGGCGGTGAACGCGTTGCTCGCGGGGGTGTGCAAATATGCCGTGGTGTGGCGGGCGATGCATAACCCGCGCGGGACCTATCAGAACCTCCCGGGCGCGCAGGCCCAGGGCGCGACGCAGTTCACGGCGCCTTATGGGTTTGGCGGGCCTGGGCAGGGCATGGCGGTCGCCTATACGCGCTGGTTGGAGCGGAATGGGCAAAGCCGGGACAAGATGGCGACATTGGCGGTGACGCAGCGCAAGCACACGCAGCACAATCCGCACGCGTATTTTTACGGCACGCCTCTGACGCGCGAGGATTACTTCGCCTCGCGGATGGTTGCTCATCCGTTTTGTCTGTTCGATTGCGATATTCCGGTGCAAGGAGCGGTCGCGATCGTGCTGACGGCGGCGGACCGGGCGAGGGACCTGAAGCCAACCCCCGCATATATCGCGGGTTACGGTCAGCGCCTTCATTTCGAGACCGCTGGGCGTATTGGCAGCCTTTCGAGCTACATGGAGGGTGGTAGCAGTTCGGCGAAGCTGACGTGGGAGCGGTCGGGATTCAGTCCCAAGGATGTCGATGTGGCGCAGATTTACGACGGATTTTCGGCGTCGGTGATTTATGGGTTGGAATCGTATGGGTTTTGCAAGGAAGGCGAGGCGCTGGATTTTATCCAGGACGGGCGGATCGAGCTGGATGGCGAGCTGCCGTTGAACACGTTCGGCGGTAGTTTGGGCACGGGGCGCATTCATGGATTGTGGCACATCATTGAGGGCGCGTTGCAGGCGTCGGGGCGGGCGGGGTCGCGGCAGGTGAAGGATGCCAACGTGTCGTTCGTTGGGGCGAGCGCGCCGATCGTGACGGGGACAACGTTTATTTTTGTAAGGGAGCCTTACTGAGGCTCGGGGTCGCCAACGAAAAAGGGACGAGCCGACCTTATGGATCCGAGCCGAAAACGCTACCGGCGGGAGGACGGATTGGGGCAATGTATCCATAACGCGTGACAAATCAAACGGTCAGGCTCCTACGTCAACGGAGCGCGCCACACTGTGGATCATTGTCGTCTCTGCATGTTCGTTACTGGCCGCGGGCGTTGGCCTGGCCTTCACCGATCGAGCTGCGTCTGCCGCAGCCGCTTGGGGCATGAGTTTCCCATTGGTGATTCTATTGCACATATCTAAGTTTAGGCGGCCGTGCCAAGCTCTTCCATCAGCTTATTAAGGCTCATGCCACGCGAGGCCGCCAGTTGCTTGAGGCGCTGGCAGGTGTCGTCGGGAAGGCGAAGCGTCACCGTGCTCATTGGAATTTCTCCAGACATTCGGACGGGGTCAAAACCATCAAACCGGGCCAAAGAAGTTCGCCGCGACGCAGGTCGCGGACGCTGTAACCGATCACTGCCCGCGCCCCACCGGCGACGACCAGCTCCAACAGAAAATCGTCCCCGCATCACGCAGATCACGCCGCCAGCCGGAGTAGATCTTTCCCTACCGCTCAACCACGGCAAGCCGGGAGGGTTCCCGAATATCTCGCACCTGATTTCCATGTCATGGTTCAGGTTCGGGCGGGATATGGGTGCGCAAACAGTCGGCCAGGCGCTCGATCGCTGCCATTGCTTGCCTCAACTCAGTCTCGTCAGGATCGTCCGGTATCTCGGGGCCCGGCCCGGGGTAGCGGAAATCGAACGCCCAGGATGTGAACAGGTAAGTTGCCGAGAAAAGGTCTTCGTGTTTGGGATATTTCGGGGTGGCCAACGTGCCAAGCCGCCTCAGGTCATGGGTCTTGGTGAAGGGAATGTCAGCCAGCACGAGAAGGCCCTTGATCAGCTTCTCGGCTGCCTGCTGGCAGTGATAGGCCGCCGCGTGCGGCACCGGTTCGCACGCATCGAGACAGAGCCGGGCGACCTTCAGGTCTTCGACGCCCATGGCGAGCCACCGCAACGCCATAAGGCCGCGATCGAGGGCCAGTTCACGATCGTCACCGCTCATACACGACGACCCCCTCGGTCCGGGCGGCGTAAGGCAGGGTGCCAACGATCTTGCTGAAACGCCGATACGTGTCTTCGCGGCACGGGATCACGTCGGCTGACTCTTTATAGGACCGGGACGCCTCCATTCCCGCGCGGTAGGTCAGCATGTCCTTCGGGGCATCGTCGTCCAGCACCACCAGCAGGTCGATGTCGCTGTCCGGACCGGTGTCTCCGCGTGCGACGGAACCGAACACGATCACACGCCGCGGCTTAAAGTAAGCCACGACGGGATCGAGCAATTCGGGCGGCACAAGCGGTTGAGCCATGTCACGCTCCGGCGATACGGTGGCGCATAGGATAGCAGCAAGCGGGAAACCGGGGCAGTGGCCCGGCCCGGCGATGTCAGGAGGGTGAAAAGCGCCGCCGGATAACGGGGTGCCCACATATATCCGCACCGTGCCAGTGCGATCACCCCGCCTCAACAGGGGCTGGCACCTCGCATTGGACTTTCGCCCCGTGGCGGCACAACATCGTTCAGCGACGTGGGGCGGGCCGAACCAGAGGGTAATCGCGCGAACTCGAGAGGGAAACATGAAAGTCGGCATTCTGCAGTTCTTCGGTTGGCGCGACCGCTCCGTCCCGCTCAACTCCGTCTACGAAACCGCGCTCGAGCGCTTCGTCATCATGGACCAGGCGGGCTACGACGCCGTCTGGCTCGCCGAGCACCACTTTTCCAGCTTCTCCGTCTGCCCGTCGGTGCACATGATGGGCACCATGGCCGCCGCACGCACCAAACGGCTCCGGATCGGCACGGCTGTCTCGCTGGCGCCGTTCTACAACCCGCTCCGCCTCGCCGAGGAGGTCGCACTCCTGGACGTCCTCTCCGGCGGCCGCGTCAACTGGGGCGCGGGCCGCGGCTTCGAACGCAGCGAGTTCGCCGCCTTCGGCATCCAAGGCGAGGAAAGCGCGCCCCGCTTTCACGAAACGGTCGACATCGTCCTGAAGGCCTGGACCAACCAGCGCCTCAGCCACCAGGGCAAATACTTCCAGTACGAAAATGTGGAAGTGCTGCCCAAACCGTTCCAGACGCCGCACCCGCCGGTCTGGATGGCCGCGTCCTCCAACCCCGCCATCGACTGGGCTGCCAGCCAGGGGCACTCGATCCTGATGGACCCGCATGCCTCCCGCGCCGATCTGATCCGCAAGCGGCGGCACTATGCGGCGAAGCTGGTCGAGGCCGGCCACAGCGACGAAGGCCGGACGATCCCGATGGCTCGCCTGATCGCGGTCGATGAGACGGAGGAGAAGGCGCGCGCGGTGGCGAAGCGCGTGGCCGAATGGACGATCGCTTCGTACGTCGGTCAGAAGGGCAATGTGCGCCAGGGGCCACCGCGCGATTTTGGCGGCAAGGATCCGGTCGATTTCTATCTCGAGGATGTCATGATCCACGGCACCGCGGAGAGCGTGGCCGATCAGATCCGGTCGTTCGCCGGGGAGATCGGCATGACCTATCTCATGGCCGCGCCGATGAGTGGCCGATCGTTCCGGCTACTGACCGATAAGGTGTTGCCGCGGATTGGCGGGTAAGGGGACCGAGGCGCCTGGCGCCAGAATGGTACAACCCAAGCGATGAACCGCGAGAACCACAACGCACGGGGTAGCCGATGAGCGAACACACATTCCGCGCCGCGGGCTACCCCTGGCGCCTGTACTCAGGCCACCAGGTCATCGAGCAAAGCCTGGCGGAGGCCACCGACCGCGCAGGTGCAAAGAGAGCCTTCGTCGTGTGTTCTCCGTCAGTCAACCGCCGGACCGACACTGTCCGCCGCATCGAAGCGGTCCTCGGCATCCGATACGCCGGCGTCTTCGACGGGATCGAGAAAGATTCGACCTATGCCTCGGTGCGCGCCGCCAAGGAAGCGGCGATCGCGTCCGGAGCCGATCTGCTGATCGCCGTTGGCGGCGGTAGCGTCATCGTCGCCACGCGCGCGGTGGCGATCTTCATGGCGGAACCGGGCGACCCGTTCCAATTGATGACCCAGTATCCCGAAGGCAAGCCGGCCTACAGCCCGCGCCTCCTCGCGCCCAAACCGCCGATCATCAACATCCCGACCACGCCCAACAGCGCCATGAACCGGGCGGGCACGGGCCTGAAGAACCCGGACCTGGACCAGCGCATGGAGTATTTTGACCCCAAAACGCGCCCCCATTCCATCTTCTTCGACGATCAGGCCTTGCTCACCGCCCCGCCGGACCTGATCCGCTCCACCGCGACAACGGTGTTCGCCGGTCTTGTCGGCGCGATGGCACAAATCGAGATCAATCCGCTGGCAGAGGCCGACCGCGACCATGCGTTCCGGTTGGCGCACCGCGCTTATCCCCGGCTGGTGGACGAACTGGACAACCCGTCCCTCCGCGTCGATCTCTGCGTCGCGGCTTTCCTGCGGAACCGCGCCGAGGACGACGGGATTGGCCGTCTCCGCGACGACGTGTTCTCCGGCAACTACGCGGTCTCGACGGCACTGCACGTGCGCTACCCGCATGTTGGGCAGGGCGAGTCGACGTCCGTCATTCACGCAACGAAAATCCGGCTTTCCGGCGTGATCGATCCTCGGCCGGCACGGCAGGTGGCCGAGGCCCTTGGGGTCTGGCACGATAACATGGACGCACGGCAGGCCGCGCTTGCCGTGGCCGACATGCTCGATGCCCTCTATGCGCGCATCGGGGTGCCGACACGCTTACGCCAGCTCGATATTTCGCGAAGCGACCTCCGCGACATCGCCAACGAAACGGTCAAGAATTTCAACGCCAACGCGGGCGTGCGTTCGGCTGCGGATCAGATCGAAACCGCGCTTCGGCTGCTTGAGGCCGCGTACTGATCGCGGCCCTTACAGGATGTCCATCACGTCGCGCGACGTCCGCGCCGCGGCGATCAAACGGTCCGCGTCCTCCCGCAACAACAATCGTTCCGCCACCAGTTGTTCCGTCGCGGCGATGATTTTCGCGGCCCATGCGTGGTGGGAGGGATAACGGGAGGCGATCGAGGCGCGGGGATCGCCGGTTCGGGCGCGGTCGGCCTCGGTGGCCGGGAAGGGGATATAGGACCCCTGAACCGTGAACAGATCGCCCTCGGCATAGCCTGGAATGCGGACAGCCCAACCCGTGTGGGTGCCAAGCGGCGCGGCGAGCAGCGGATGGCGCAGGCCGCCCCGGCTGTTGCCGTCAGCGTCGGTGGCATTCACCCAGACAGGGTAAGCAGGACCGTCGATCGGCGGTTCGACCGAGTGATCGCGCAAATGTAGTTCGTTCAGCACGTCGGGGAACCGGACGCCGGGTATGCGGGGGAACGCGCGCTCCGCCTCCGCCAGGGACACCAGCTCGCCCGCGGCGCGTGACGGAAACCGGCTGGCGGGTGGGGGCGTGCCGTGTTCCACCCACTCGGTCAGCGCGATCAGCAGCGCGCGCATCCAGGACCGGTAGCCCAGTGGATTGCCGGGCAACTGGCTGGCGTGCTTCGCCTCCGGCTTGTGCACAGCGTGCTGGGTGCTGGAGGCGAGGTAAATCCGCGCGCCATCCGGCATGGCAACGTCCTCGCCCGCGGTATCCGTGCCGACCAGCGAAGCGCGCGCCGCCCACATGTCGGAATCCGCGTCCAAATGCATGATCTTCGGGCACACGCCGTCCGCCATCGCGCGCCGCGCGATCCCATCTGTCTTGCCGCTGAGCCGGTCGGTCAACGTCGTGTAGGTGAAGGGGAACTGATCGTCGAGGAAGTCGTGGTCCTCATGCTGACGCGAATACCGCCCAGGCTGGGCGAACGCACGGTTGATGTCAGTGCGGCGAGAGCCCGAAACAACCGGCAAGATCGCGTCGAACACAGGCCGGCCGTCCAGGTCCCGGTTGAACCCGTGATGCACGAGGTCGCGCAGCACTCGTCCGCTCTGCGAAATCCCAAAGCCCAGTGTATGCCGGATCACGCCGCGCAACGGGTTCGCGGCAGAAGGATCGTGCCGCAGAAACGCCACCAGATCGCGAATGGCGGCGAAGCCGATCCCCATCACGATTGGGTCTTTGGCGGGGTAAATGAATTCGTAAATCGCCCCGCGGTCGTAACCGGCGGCGCGGGCGATCTCCACGTGTGCGGCATCGACATAACGCCAGGTGAGATCGCGCGGCGTGGCCCGCTTGTCCTTCTCCCGTTGCCGGACCGTAAGGCTGGCCTTCGCCGGATCGAGGTCCGCGGCCGGGTAGGACAAAGTCCCAACAAACGACCGGTCCGACACTTCTTTGATGAACGCGTCCCCTGGGCCGAACCCCTCAGCGATGAACTCCTCGCGATTGATCCCGAGGATCGGGCCGCCGGCATTGGTGGCGACGGGAAACTCCGCGTCGAGCCGGTCGGCGCCCGCGGGGACGCCGGTTTGCCAGGCGCTCCAGAGCAGCGAGAACCCGCGCCGCATCAGGAACCCGTCTCCGGCATGCGCGGCGGTGGTGGGGCGATTGCCGTCGGCGCCGCGGTTAAGGCGGGTCAGAGCAACTTTATTGCCGCGGTTGACCACGTCGTACATCAGCCAGCCGTTGCCGCGCGACAGGTCGACCGGCCGCATCAGGGAAAAGCCTGAGCGGTATTCGACCCGCCCGGAGGCGTTGCGCGGCGCCTTGTCCAGGTTGACGATGGACACGTTCGACGCGTGCGCGGGGTCGAGTTCTCCGAAAACCGTGCCTGACAGGCACTCATACGGCCCGACGCCGTCGAAAGCCGTGCCATCGAAGACGGGCGACAGGCGCTCGGTGATCTCGATATGCAGGACGCTGCCGGGTTGGTTGGGCATGGTTTCCCCCTGAATGGCCTGTGCCAGAATTGCCGGCGACGGCGCCAGGGATAAGAATATCATGTTCCCGGCCGGACGATAAATGGCACGGCGAGGGGCTGGCCAGACAATTCCGGACCACGGCGACACCGCGATCGAGGTATGGTAGGCTCGCGCATCAACCGGCAACGCACGGGGAGGCACGGAAATGCCAATCGCAGGGGGCCTGCTGACCAGCGCTCTGGCCAGCATCGCATTCGTCGGCTGCGCGATGGGAAGCATCTCGCCAACGCCAAATCCCGGGGCGAGGCGGCGTGAGGTCGTGGTCAACGGCAAGCGGGTCAAGACGATCGATGTGCATGCCCATTGCATCGTCCCGCCCGCCGCCGCGCTGATCGACCACCCGCTTGAAGCGCCGGCATTGCTGATGCACGACACCAGCACGCGCATCGCGGCGATGGACGCGCAAGGCATCGATGTCGAGGCGCTGAGTATCAACCCGTTCTGGTATCGTGCCGGGCGCGACGCTGCCGCGGAGCTGATCCGGATTCAGAACGAGACATTGGTGGAATTCTGCGCGGCCAGCCCGGACCGCTTCGTCGCCTTCGCGACGGCGGCGCTTCAATTCCCCGAACTCGCCGCCGAGCAGGTCGAACACGCGGTCAAAATTCTCGGATTTCGTGGTGTCGGCGTCGCGGGCAGCGTCGCGGGAGAGGAACTGTCTAATCCCAGATTTCATCCTTTCTGGGCCAAATGCGAGGAACTGGGCGTTCTGGTGTTCATGCATCCGCTTGGCACGCGCGAACTGGAACCGAGCGGGCGGCTTGCGGGCAGCGGCCTGCTGACCAACACGATCGGCAACCCGTTGGAGACCACGATCGCGCTGTCGCATCTGATTTTCGAAGGCACGCTCGACCGTTTTCCTGGACTTAAGATTTGCGCGGCGCACGGCGGTGGGTTTCTGCCGTCCTATGCCAACCGGTCCGATGCGGTAACGCGGTGCTTTCCCGATCGGGTCGGACCGCTGCCGAAGAAGGCGCCAACCGCGTATCTGCGGGACGGTCAGTTGTTTTTCGACACGATCGTCTTCACGCCCGAGGGGTTGCGTCACCTGATCGCGGAAACCGGTGTTGGCCAGATCATGATCGGGACCGATTACCCGTTCCCCTGGACCAGCACCGAGGTCGATCTCGTGCTCAACACGCCGGGACTGACCGATGATCAGCGGATCGCGATCCTTGGTGGAACCGCGGCTCGGCTGCTTGGCATTCCATCCTGACGGGAGCCGGTTCCGATTAGTTCGCGTACCCGGGTGGCGCAATCCGTCAGCAGATCGGTAATCCGCGCCAGTTCCTCGATCGCCGGCAATGGTTCTGGGTCGTCTTCCAGGCCGGGATACCGGTAAGCGACGCCCCAGATGGTCAGGCTGCGGATGGCCTCGGCCTGAGGGGTGAATCGCGGGTAGAGCATCGGAATCCGGGCGGCGAGTTCGTCCAGATCGTGGACGCGGCGGAAGGCTTCCCCGGCCAGGACAAGGAGCGCCTTAGGCGACACCCAATATTACCGCTTCAATACGGCTTACTATCTCCCGTCATGGCCCGGCTCGTCCGGGCCACCGGTCGCGTTACCGTGCTGGTATAGGTGGCCCGGACGAGCCGTGCCATGACGAAATGGGGAGATATGCGCACGACTCAGTTAATCTTGGGCGTCGCCTTTACCAGTTGCTCGGCGGCCTGTTGCAAATGGTAGGCGCTGGCGCCGGGAGTGGCAGGCGAGCGGCAGCGATCGCGACATCGATGTCTTCGTCGATGATCGCCAGCCAGCGCCTGGCCTCCCGCCGGTTCTCTGGCTGAATGGGCCGGTCAGGCCCGCTCATATACCGCGATTCCTTCGATGGCGGCCTCATAGGCCAAGGTCCCGGCGATTTTGGCGCGGCGGCGGTAAACGGCATCCCTGACCGGGATCACGTCCGCGGCCTTGTCGAAACCTTGCCGTGATTCCCAGCCGGCCCGTAACGTCAGGCGGTCCGCGGGGGCATCGTCGTCGAGGATGACCAGAAGATCGATGTCGCTTTCCGGGCCGGCCTGGTCGCGCGCGCGCGATCCGAACAGGATGACGCGGCGCGGGTGGAAATAAGCCACCACACGGTTCAACAACTCTGGCGGCACCAGCGGCGTTTCGCGCATAAAATCGCACCTCTCAGGCCCAGCGGCGGACGCATCGTAGCACGATTGCCGCGCGGGCTGGTATGCACGGGCAACGCTCGCGGCGGCATGTATGACAACGCCTCTGCCGGTCCTTGAACGCCTCGGTCACGCGGACTACCGTCTCACGCCGTCTTGGCCGATTTCGGCGCCAGATGGGACATGACGTTGCTGAACGATAATGATAGGATGGGAGATCACAAGCCATGGCGACCATAGACGTCCAGGTTCACGCCTATGAACGCGACCGCCCAGGCCGTCCCTGGGCCGCCGTGCTGCACGGTCCGGCGGAGGTGACCGGCGACGACATGGTTGCCGCCATGGACGCGGTGGGGGTCGATGGCGCGCTGCTGGTCTCCCCGTTCACGATGTATCGTTACGATGCCAGCTATGCCATCGAGGTTCATGCCGCGCATCCCGGCCGGTTCGCGTTGATCAAACCGGTCGACTCCACCGACCCAGGCGTGGCGGAGACGATCGCGGATTGGGCCGCCGCCAATGGCACCGTCGCGATCCGGATCATGATGAGAGGCGAGGTGTCCACCGACCCCGCCGATCCCGGCCTGAACCGGGTGTTGGCCGCCGCCGCGCGGCACTCTCTGCCGGTCAACCTCATGTGCACCGGCCGCCTGGAGCAAGCCGGGCAACTCGCGGCGCGCCATCCCGATACGAGGCTGGTGATCGACCACCTCGGGCTACCACAGCCGCACGAGCCGCCTGCGCCCGCCGCGCCATGGGCCGATCTTCCGAAGCTGTTGGCTCTGGCGGCCCACGACAACATCGTGGTGAAGATCTCCGGGGCTTGCACGCTCTCGCACGAGGCTTTCCCGTACAAAGACATCTGGGATCCGCTGTTTCGTATTTTCGACGCGTTCGGGTTCGATCGTTGCATGTGGGGGACGGATTGGACCCGCGCGGTCGGGGTTTTGACTTACGCGCAGGGGGTTGAGGCTTTTCGCGTCACCGATCGTCTGTCCGGCGGCGACAGCGCGGCCCTCATGGGTGGGACTCTCCAGCGGGTCTATGACTGGTCGCCGTCGAAAGCCTGATCGGCCCGACGTCCGGCCGCCTATGATGCCCGGCTGGGGCCCACCAGCGTCGCGCCGCCGTCCACGCCCAGGACCTGCCCGGTGATGAAACGGGCCTGCTCGGAGAGAAGGAACCGCACAGCGGACCCGATGTCCCAACCGGTGCCCTCGCGCCCGAGCACCGAGGCCCGGCGGCGCGTATCTCTCGCCTGTTCGGTCATGCCGCGCTCATAAACCATCGGCGTGTAGACCGGCCCGGGGAACACGCAGTTCACCCGAATGCCGTCGGGGCCGTGATCGACCGCCATTGCCTGGCTCAACGCGATAACCGCGCCCTTGGAGACGCTATAGGCCGTCAGTCCACGCGGGCGCAGCGCGGAAATGGACGATATGTTGACGATCGCTCCCCCGCCCGCGGTGCGGATCATCGCGGGGATCGCGTGCTTGCAGGTGAGGAACATGGTGTCCACGTTCACGCGCATCACCCGAGCCCAGTTCTCCTCGGTTTCGTCGACGACGCTGCCTTTGCTGCCAATGCCCACGTTGTTGTCGAGGCAATCCAACCTACCCCAACGGGACACCGCGTCCGCGACCATGGCGGCGCATTGCGCAGACTCCGTGACGTCGTAGGAGACGGCGGCCGCGCTGCCACCTTCGCCCTGGATCATCGCGACGGTGCGTTCGGCCAGAGGCAGATCGCGATCGACGACCAGCACATGGGCGCCCGCGCGTGCCAGTAAAATGCATGCCGCGCGGCCGTTGCCGATGCCGTCGCCCGCCGCGCCTCCACCGGTGACGATCGCTACCTTTCCCGCCAGGCCCCATTCCTCATTCGGCGTCATCGCGTGTGTTCCCCATTCGTTGGCGGGTCACCTTGTGCATGACTCTGGCGATGACGTCGATCTTCGATAAACCGGCATGCCGCATGACCCGCGAAGGACGGCTCAGGCCCGGCTCTTGAACCTCGGGACCACGCGGCGTACCGTCCCGGTCGAATAACGTCGGTCAGGCTCAATTCAGCGCGAAGTGGGGCAGGCCGTTCGGGAGCGTTATCGAACAGGTGGGGGACGTCATGCCGGCAATCGATCTCGCCTTGGTTACCGGCAGCTCCCGCGGCCGGCGGGCGTGTAGACCGGGCTGGTTTCGTAATTCAGAAGCTGGCTGGCTTTGGCCTCGTCGAGACCGGATTTGGCGCCGTTCGCGGCGGTATGGGCCATGCAATAGCGGCAAGCGGCGGCGCTGCTGACGGCATGGGCTGTCTGGGCCTTGAATCGCCCAAGGACTGGCGGGCGCGGGCGCGGCGGGATTCCTGGCCTTCGATGTGACCGATCCCGCCGCGATCCGGGCAGGATTCGCGCGAATCGCGGCGGAACATGGGCGGCTGGATATTCTGGTGAACAACGCCGGCGTGATTCCGCGCGGGCCATTGCTGGAGCCGACCGACGCGGCGTGGTCCTCGGTCATGGAGTCGAACCTATCGGCGTATTTTCGCATGGCGCGGGAGGCTGCGCGGATCATGGTGCCCGCGAAGCGCGGACGGATTATCAATGTTTCGTCGATTCTGGGCTTCATCGCGCGGCCGGGTGTGCCGGGGTATGTGACCGCGAAGGCAGGCCTGCACGGACTGACGCGGGCGCGGGCGCTGGCGGTGGAGCTGGCGCCGCACGGCGTGACGGTGAACGCTCTGGCGCCGGGGTTTTTCCCGACCGGCGCGGTTGATGTTCTGCACAAGAACCCGGATTTCAACGCGATGGTCGTGGGCCGGGCGCCGATGGGACGGTGCGGGAACCCGCCGGAACTCGCGGGCCCGGTGGTGTTTCTGGCCTCCGACGCGTCGTCTTATATGACGGGGCACGTGCTGGTGGTCGATCGGGGGACGCCGGCGGCGCTGTAACGCCTGTCCCGCGAGGTTGCATTCGGCACGTTTATACGTGCCCCGCCCCGCGGGCCGCGACATTTCGCATGGTTGGCGACGATTTAAATTGACTCTGCCCCGAGACATCTGCTTTTTTTTCACCTCGTAACGAACAGATCAACTCAAACGCGGGAGACATCGCATGGTGGATAAAGTGCTGCGGATCGCTTTGGTCCCGTCATATAGTTTCGCTGGCGAGAATTTTGGCGACGGCAGCCTCTATGCGACCGCGTTGATTCTCATGGAATACTTCAAGAAATGCATCGCCAGCACGAAATACACCTCGGTCGATTATTTTTTCGAAATGAAACCGGCGGAGGTGACAAACGACGATCTGGTTTGCTACATGCTCGCGAACCAGAATCGCAGCATCGTCGCGAAGAAGGCCCCTGGGCAGGCGATCGGCGGTTCCGGATCGACCTTCTACAGCAAGGTCGATAGCGCGGTGATCAGCGAAATCTATATCGATACGACGGCGGGCGATGGCAACCGCTATAAGCTCGTCGCGAACATAATATTCCACGAATTGATGCATAACCGGTTGGATGCCGGGCCGACGATATGGCTGAACGTGCATAACGTGGTCAACGGGGTGCTGACGACCAGCAAGCCGATTACCTCTTACATGGACATGTCGGCGGCCGACGCGGCGGCGATGCGGCGCGGCCTGACCCATCCGCGCAAGCAATACACCGGAGGAATGTAGCCTCGGGCCTGGGCGAGGGACAGACCTCGCCGACCCGGGCATCAACCGGGTTCTCGCCGCCGCCGCCCGCCATTCGTTTCCGGTCAACATTCTGTGCTGGGGACGCCTGGAGCAGGCGGGCCAACTCGCTGCCCGGAACCCGAACACGCAACTGGTGATCGTTCACCTCGGGCTGCGCCAACCGTTCGAGCCGCCCGCGCCACCGGAGCCCTTCGCCGGCCTCCCGAAAGTCGTGGCTCTGGCGGCCCACGACAACATCGCGGTGAAGATTTCGGGCGCCTGCACGCTCGCGCATGAGCCGTTCCCCTACAAGGACATCTGGGATCCGCTGGCTCGTTTCTTCGACGCTTTCGGGTTCGATCGCTGCCTGTGGGGCACTGACTGGACACGCGCGACCGGTGTGTTGACGTACGCGCAAGGCGTCGAGGCGTTTCGCGTCACGGATCGCCTGTCGGATGGCGACCGGGCGGCTCTGATGGGGGGAACCCTCGCGCGGATTTATAAGTGGTCGCCGTCGAAAGGCTGATCGGCTGAACCATACCGGTTTCAAGCCGCGTATTTCTGACCCCTGTCGCGTTTCTGTTTCGCGGGCCGCCCTTGGCCTTGCGCGGCTGTCCCCTTGGCGCGGTCCAGCACCAGCCGCGCGTAATCGTCCATATCGCCGTTGAACGGCGCGATCGTGCCGTCCGCCGCAAGCCATAGCCGATCCGCCACCAACTCCATGAGTGAGCGATCATGGGTGATAAGAATAACAGCGCCCTGATAATCGTTCAGCGCGTCAAGCAACGCTCGGCGGCTATCGATGTCCAAATGGTTGGTGGGCTCATCGAGGATCAGCAAATGTGGAGCCGCCATCGCCACCAGATTAAGCAGCAGCCGGGCCCGTTCGCCACCGGACAGGTTCGCCACGGTCGTCGATTGCTTATCGAATCCCATACCGAACCGGGCCAACCTCGACCTGTGCGATGTTTCGCTGTCGTCCGGCCGGGCGTGGCGGATGATGTCCAACGGGGTATCGGCCGGATCCAGCGCCTCGATCTGATGCTGATGAAACCAGCCAACTTTGATACGATGCTCACGCCGGAAACTGCCGGATTGAAGCTCGAGCGCCCCGGCGGCCAGCTTCGCGAAGGTGGATTTGCCCGCGCCGTTCACGCCGATCAAACCAATGCGGTCGTCGACGTCGAGCCGCAGGTCCATATTCCGGAGAACCGGTTCGCCACCGTAACCGACAGAGGCATGCTCCAACCGCATCAACGGCGGGGCCAGCGGACGCGCGGGGGAGGGCAGTGTGAACGGCGCCACGCGTTCCTCGACCACCGCGGCGATCGGCTCCAATTTGGCGAGGCGCTTCATCCGCGATTGCGCCTGCGCTGCCTTGCTGGCCTTGGCGCGGAAACGATCGACGAAACTTTGCAAATGGGCGCGCTCGGCTTCCTGTTTGACGCGCGTCGCCGTTTGCAGGCGCGCCTTCTCCGCCCGTCGCCGTTCGAAATCGTCGTAGCCGCCGGTGTAATAATCGAGTTTGCCCTCGCGCAGATGCAGGATCGAATCGACCGAGTTATTGAGCAGCTCGCGATCGTGACTGATGATGATGGCGGCATTTGGGTATTTTCGTAGCCGCGCCTCCAGCCACATGGCGCCTTCCAGGTCGAGGTAGTTGGTGGGCTCGTCCAACAGCAGCAGACCGGGCTCGGCGAACAAAGCGGCGGCCAGAGCCGTGCGCATGCGCCAGCCTCCGGAGAACTCGGACATGGGGCGTGCGAGATCGGCCACGGAAAACCCCAGACCAGCGAGGATTTCGCCAGCACGGGCGGGCGCGCGATCGGCGTCGATCTCATCGAGGCGGGTGTAGATATCGGCCATGCGCCCGGGGTCGGCGGTTTCCAACTCCAGCAGCAGGTCGTGCCGTTCGGTATCGGCTGCCAGGACGGTGTCGAGCAGGCTGAACGGCGTGGCGGGATGTTCCTGATCGACGCTGGCGACCCGCGCGCCCTTTGGCAGCAGGATGTCGCCGCTGTCGGCGGTCAGTTCGCCCAGGATCAGCCGGAACAGCGTGGTCTTGCCAACACCGTTGCGGCCCACCAGGCCGGCTTTGGCGTTGGGCGGCAGATTGAGACTGGCCTGGTCGAAAAAAAGCCGTCCCCAGCCGTTGAAGACAAGGTTATCGATCTGCAGCATGGTATGCGTGGGCCGTTCGGTTCGGAGGGATGGTGAGGGCGGCGTTTAGCTCGTTTGAGCGTGAATTGCGAGGGGGATATTGCGCCGCACCAAAAAGGCCGGTTGAGAGCATTCGATCACGCCGCGCGGTTGACTCGGTTCGGGTGAATTTTGGCTCCGCCCAAGGAGAGCCTTCAAGCTGTCGCGAATGCTTTTATCTCCAACGCGTCGGCCGGCATGTCCGCCTGCGCCCGTTTCAGATCGTAAATCGTTTGCAAATTTAACCAATATCGCGGCGTGGTGCCGAACGCCTGGCCAAGCCTGATCGCCATTTGCGCACTGATTGACCGCTCCCCGTTCATGATTCCGGTGACGGCATTATGCGGCACGCGAATGTGTGCGGCGAACTTCCGGGCGCTGATGCCGAGGGCCTCAAGCTCGTCTCGCAGGAACTGGCCCGGGTGGATCGGCGGGAGATTGTCGATGGGGTTGGTCATGGAGTGAATGTCCCGCGGTTTGGGTGGTCAGTGATAATCAGTGATCTCGACGTCATGAGCATCGCCGGGGATCTTCAAGGCGTCCGGGCCATCCGCTATCGGCGCATGCGGCACCCATCTGAAACAAACGCGGTACTGTGCGTTGATCCGAATGCTATATTGTTCATTCCGTTCGCCACGCAACGCTTCGAATCGGTTCGACGGAGGGGAACGAAGATCGCCCAGGATAGTGGCTGCCTGGAGTTTGGTCAGTGCTTTCGCGGCGGCATCGGCGAAAGCCTGAAACGCGACGACACGTTCGCCGGCCAGGAACCGCTCTGTCCTCCGATCCTTGCATCCAATGATCGCCATGCGTGCCCCGTTGCCCTGCGGTATATGGTATATACCGGGTAACAGTCAAGAGAGGCATCGTCCAGACCAATCCGCCGCGTCTGTGCCCGCGCTCAGTTGACGACCCGTCGGTTCTACCGTCTCTTCCCGCCATTCCGGGCGGCATCGGTCGGAGCCCCCAGCCGGGAACGGAGACTAATCATGACGGCGCAATTCCAGTTCGGACTGGTCATCCGCGGCCAGGCGGAGGAGGGCGAGGACATCTCGCGCCGCTTCCAGGAAACGCTGGCATTCGTTCGCCTGGCCGATCGGCTCGGCTTCGACTCGATCACGAAGACCGCGCATTACAGCTCGCATCCGTTTCAAATGTTGCAAATGGTGCCGATGCTGGCGCGCTTCGCCGCCGAGGCACCGCGCATGCGCCTCAATGCCGGCGTGCTTCTGCTGCCGTTGATGTCGCCCCTGCATGTCGCCGAGGAATTCGCCACCCTCGACGTCATATCCGCCGGCAAAATCATCCTGGGCGTTGGCCTCGGCTACCGCGACGTCGAGTTCAAGGCGTTCGGCATGCATCGCTCGCAGCGGGTGCCCCGTTTCGAGGCCAATCTGATCGCGATCAAGCGCCTTTGGACCGAGGAGAAGGTCCGCATGAAGACACGGTATTTTGAGCTCGACGACGCTTCCTGTCTGCCGAAACCCCTGCAACGGCCGCATCCGCCGATCTGGGTTGGCGCCAATGCCGATCCCGCGATTGAGCGCGCCGCGAGGCTTGGCGATTGCTGGTACATCGGCCCCGCGGTCGAGATCGCAATCGTCGAACGTCAGATGGAGCTGTATCGCCGGTCGCTCGATGCCGCTGGCAAACCGTTCCCCGTGGAGTTGCCCATGCGGCGCGAGGTCTTCGTCGCGAAGACCCGAGACGAGGCCATTCGCTTGTGCGCGCCTTATCTGGGTGCGAAATACAAGGCCTATCACTCCTGGCGCCAGGACATGCCGGACGACGACCGCGACCTTGGCCAGAATTTCGAGAGTCTGATTGGCGATCGTTTTCTGATCGGATCTCCCGATGAGGTCGTGGAGCAAATCCTGAGGGTGCGCCGCCGGCTCGGCGTCAACCATTTGGTGATGAGCACGGAATGGGCGGGCATGCCGGAAAGCCTCGCCACGGAGACCATCGAGCTGATCGCGAAGGAAGTAATCCCGCGCGTCCGGCAGGGTTTGTGAACCGGTCGCCGGGGCGGCGGAACGGGCAGTACGTCAATCTTCAGGCGCGGAAGAGAGGTTACATGTCCTCCCGGAACTTAAAGATCGATCCATGACACCCTTCAATATGTCGAGGTTCATGCGTGAATCGGAGGCATTCACGCATGACGACCTGAAGCTTCAGGCGTTGATGCGCGCGGCGCTCGTTGACGTGGTGAGCCAGATTGACGTCGCTCACGACGACACGGCGTACATCAAGACGGGCGATATTCCGGCATCATGGCTTCGCGACGCGAGCGTGCAGGTGCGCTACCTGCTGTTTTTCGCCGACGACCCCGAGATCGCGCGACTGTTGCGGTCGGTTATTCTGTATCAAGCCAGACGGATACTACTTGATCCCTATGCGAATGCTTTTGTTGAAGGTCCCCGCGTACGAGAATACCCATGGGAACCGGAACAACAGGGCGTATGGGAACGAAAATTCGAGATCGACTCTCTCGCGCACCCAATATTGTTAGCCTGGTCCTATTGGAAAGTGACAGGAGACACATCCATCTTCACGTCCGAAACAAAAAACGCACTTGAACTCGCAATTTCAACGTTGATGCTTGAGCAGGATCATGGCGATTCTCAGTACAAATTCGAATCGGATACCGAACGAGCTGGCAGCAACCCCGTGAGCAAAGAAACGGGGATGATTTGGTCGGGATTTCGTCCCTCAGATGACGTGTGCATTTACAATTTCCCGATAGCTCAACAAATGCAGGCGGTCGCCGCGTTAGGCGCGCTTGGGGATATCGCCTTGCACGCGTATCGAGACAATTCCTTGTTGGATAAAGCTCAAAAACTGCGCCAGGAAGTGTACGCGGGTATCGAGACACATGGCATTATCCATGATCGCTCAGGGGAACGAATGTACGCTTACGAGGTGGATGGTCTTGGAAATGCGGTTTCCTTCGACGATGCCAATTTTGGCCTGCTTTCGGCGCCGTATTTCGGTTTTGTCGCCGTCGATAACCTGGTGTACCAGGCCACGCGCCGATTTATACTATCGAAACAAAATCCACACTATTTCACTGGTTCCGTTGGCTCCGGGATCGGAAGTCCCCACACGCCGGATGGTTGGATCTGGCCGCTCGGGCTGGCCATGGAGGGCCTCACGACCGACGATCCACTCGAGCACCAACGGATACTCGACCTCCTTGTGGCGAGCGACCGCGGCAATCATGCGCTTCCTGAATCTTTCGATGCCAACGATGTCCGCGATTACACACGTGAAGAATTCGGCATGCCACATGCTTTGTTCGTGGAGTTCTATCTGACGAAGTTTCTGGGACGGCCTGCTCTGCCGATGCCCAACACGGAAGATTTGCGCGTATCCCGCTAACGACTCTCCGTAAGCCGTGGCCCAGGCCGCTCCCGCCAGCCGGTGTAAAGCCCGCTCACGACAATGATCGCCGCCCCCAGCAATGTCCATCCATCCGGCAACACATCGAATACCAGGAAACCGGCGATCGTCATGTAGAACAACTGCATGTACGAATACGGCGCCAGCGTCGAAACCGGCGTATAGCGCAACGATATGATAACCAGCCACTGGCCGAGAGAAGACAACAGGCCTTGCCCGATCGACGACACCAACTGCAGGGCGGTCGGCGGCACGAAATGAAATGGGATGATCGCGGTCAGAACGATCAGGCCCGACACGGCGGACCAGAACATCGTCGTCTCGGCCCGCTCTGTCGCCACCATCCGCCGTGTCAGGATCACGCCCACCGACCAGAACAACGCTGAGGCAACCCGGTACAATGCCTCCGGCTGAAACGTTCCGGTCCCCGGCCGCAAGACCACCAACACGCCAGCCATGCCACCCGCCAGCGCGATCCAGCGCCGGGCGTCCACCCGCTCTCCCAGTAGCGGAATCGCGAGAAACGTCACCATGATCGGTCCGATGAATCCGATCGTGGTGGCCTCGGCCAGTCCCACATCGCGGATACCCAGTACGAACAACAGCGAGGAACACACCAGACACATTCCCCGCGCCAATTGCAGCCAAGGTGACCGCACAAAAAATGAGGATCCGCCAACCCGCGTCGTCAGCAAGAACGCCATCACCGCGAAAACGACATAACGCGTCCAGGTGATCTGCACGATCGACAGCTCGTTCGCCAGACTCTTGGCGAGCGTATCGGCCGCGCAGAAAACAATTCCGGCGATCAGATTGAGCCAGATCCCGCGCAGCGGTTCGTTCACATGTCCACTCAATGGCCTCGAATCCCCCCCAACTTCGCGCGATGGATCGCTTGTGTTGAATGGCTACCATATCCTCACCGCGAGCGCGCCCTGACGGCCGGTGTGGCGCATGGTTGGACAGTCCACCGGCGAAGAGGCACTCTGCCGGCGCCCCTGAACATTATCGCGTTAAACGAGGATATGATGATGCCCGACGCTTCCCACGCTCGCCCCGGCTTTGGTCGCGACCCGTCGCGAGCGATCGCGAATCGTTGCGTGCGCGGCGGCGCGATTGTCGCGGCGAACGAAGGCCAACCCGGACCGGCGGACGACTCAAACTGAAGCCCATCTGGCCAAAAACAACGACGCCCTCGTCAGGACGGCGCCAATGGGACCGCAACCTGCTTCTCGGCGTGCTGTTCATCTGCTTGTCGGGACTAACCTCGCCCCTGATGAACGGTGTCGCCAAGTTTCTTGGTGAGAACTACAGCTCCTTGCAGATCTCCTGGGCTCGCGCCTTCGGCCATGTCCTGTTCATGCTGATCGTCTTCGTGCCGCGTTTCGGCGTGCGCATGCTGCGTACCCGCCGGCTGGGCATGCATCTGGCACGCTCATCCTGCCTGAGCATTTCCAATCTTAGCTACTTCTTCTCGCTCGGCTTCATCCCCATCGGCAAGGCAGCCTCGATCAACATGATCGGCCCTCTGCTTGTCGCCGCGCTCGCCTGGCCGATGCTGGGGGAGCGAACAAATCTGGGCCGGGTGATCGCCGTGCTGATCGGATTCCTGGGCGTCCTGGTCATCATCCGCCCAGGATCCGAGGTGTTTCATTGGGCGGCGGTGATTATTATTTTCAGTGCGTTGCTCAACGGTTTCTATCAGATATTCACGCGGCGAATCGCCGATACCGAGGCACCGGAAACCTCGGCGATCTACAGTTCCATCGTCGGGGCCTTCGGCATGTTGCTGGTGCTGCCATTCGTGTGGCGGACACCCTCCAGCCTGTTCCACGTCGCGCTGTTTTGCAGCATGGGTGTGCTGGGAGCGATCAGCCATTATTTCGTCGCGCTGGCATTGGGTTTCGCGCCCGCGAATATCGTGACACCGTTCCAGTATGTGCAAATGGTCGGATCTGTGCTGGTTGGCTATCTGCTGTTCGACGATCTGCCGGACGCGCTGACCTGGCTCGGTGCCGCGATCGTCATTGCTTCCGGCCTTTATGTCGGATGGACCCAGACTCGGCGTTGAATTCGAACCGAACCATAACTCGCATGGCGGACCTGCACACCGGCGGGCTGTTCAACATCTGGCAAGGAAATTTCCGGGATATCCTGACTGATTCGAAGGCGAACGACGCCATCTCCGATTTCGTGGCGCGGAAGATCCGTGAGCGCGTGAAGAACCACGCGGTCGCTGAAAAGCTTATTCCAAAAAAATCATGGGTTCGGCACACGCCGGATCCCGATGGAAACGCATTATTACGAGGTCTACAACCAGCCAAATGTCAAATTGGTCGACATAAAGGAAACGCCGATCGAGCGGATCACGGCCACTCCTGGATGACCGGCATCAGCACCAGCGTCGAGGGCAGGCAGACCCGCATCATCGCGCGTTACAGCGGCAGCGCGCCGGCCTATCGGGCGCGCTGCGAAGAGGTGGCCGCGCAAGGGTACCAGCAGCTCGAGCTGGCGTAACCTCAGACGAGTTTTCGTAACTTGCGCAGGACACGGACATCTTCGGGCGGCTTGCCGTCGAAGTACTGCGGCCACAAGGTCCGCGAGACCTCGCCGATGTAAATGTCGCCGTGAGAGTCCACCGTCAGCCCGTGCGGGCCCATGTAGTCCGCGGGCCCGGTACCAGGAAGCGGCCCGCCAATGCGGGTCAGCAGGTTGCCCTTGTTGTCGATGATCGACAGCCGCGGCCCGAGATTTGGGTAATTCCGATTGGTCCGTGTCGCCGGCCCCAATTCCCCCACGTAACAGATCGGGCATGAGCAATACGGCATGAACATGCCGCACGGCCGGTGCAGATTGTTGAACTGCGTCTCATAGCGGCCATTCCCATCGAAAACCTGGATGCGATGGTTCTCCCGATCGGCGACATAGACCCAGCCATCCGGATCGCACGATATGTTGTGCACCAGGTTGAACTGACCCGGCTCGGTGCCGGACTCTCCCCACGACATCAGCTTCCGTCCGTCCGGCGCGTATTTGTGCACGCGCGCATTGCCGTAGCCATCCGAAACATAGATGTCGCCTTGTGGCGACAAAGCGGTGTGGGTGCAGCGGTGGAACGGCTCCCCGCTCATGAACGGCGCGGGCTTGCCGGGTGAGCCAAGCGTCAACAACACCTTACCATCCAAGGTGCATTGCCGCACCGAGTGGTCGCCGTCGTCGGTGAGAAACACCGTGCCGTCGGGTGCCATATGCAACCCGTGCGCCCGCGGGAACAGCCCTTCGCCCCAGGCACGCAAAAAGTTTCCCTCGCGGTCGAACACCATCATCGGATGCTCGCCGCGATTGAACACATAGACATTGTCCTGCTTGTCGACACCCACCGCGCCTACTTCGTGGAGCGACCATCCGGGCGGCACCTTCGCCCAATTATCGATCTGCTCGTACCGATAATCACCACTGCCGACGATGATCGACATGCTTTTCCTCCCTGGGCTTTAGTGATTTCATTTCTGAATCATCCCATTACGTATACGAATCATGATATCCCGCGTCGTGTTGGAACCCCCGCATCGACCGCATGCCGCGGTTCAATAGCTGGAAATCTCGATCGAGTTCTGATCGGGGTCGTCGATATAGACCGATTGTATCGTGCCGATCGCACCCGCGCGCGGACCGGGGCCCATCCGGACCGGAACGCCGCAACGTTCGAGATGAGCCGTGACCTCGCCAACCGGAGACTGAGTGATAAAGCAGATATGCGCGGGCATCCGCTTTTCACTGCTCATCGCCGGCGTGCCACCGGCGGCATCCAGATGGATCTTCTGTTGGCCGAAATGCAACGCGGCGCGTCCCTTGCCGACAAGGTCGGCCTCCATGCCAAGCACGCGTTTATAGAACTCGACGCTGCGGTCGAGATCGGCGACGGTGAGATTCAGATGGTCTATGCGGTCGATTTTCATGGCTTGCCTCGTGTGTTTGAGTGGATCCAAAGCCGGTGAGTTTACGCCTTATATGACGGGTCGATGCGATCGAGCTTGCGCGTCAGCGCCAGCCACTCGACCCGGCCAGGATCATTGCCGCCGCCAGGTACGTCGATCCTGAGCTTGTTATAGGCGCTGCTGACGACCTCGCCGTCGATCGGGTTGAACTCAGCGCCCGATTGCTGAAAGGCGAGCTGCATCGCGCAGGCCCGTTCCATGCGATACGTCGCGACAAACGTGGCGGCAACGCTCGCCCCGACGATCAACAGTCCATGATTGCGCAGGACCATGATGTGGCGGTCACCGAAATCGGCGAGCAGGCGGGCGCGTTCGCCGGGGTCTCGCGCCGTGCCCGCATAGTCGTGATAGGCGATGTCGCCAATGACCTGCAGCGCGTGCTGGTTGAGTGGCAGAAGTCCACCCTTTTGCATGGACACGGCGCAGCCCGCGACCGTGTGACTGTGGAGCACGCAATTCACCTCCGGGCGGGCCATGTGCAGCGCGCTCGGGATCGCGAAACCGCCGCTGTTGACCTCGCTGTCCGACGGCTCGACCTTGTTGCCTTCGGCATCGATTTTGACCAGCGACGACGCGGTGACCTCGTCGAACAGGAGGCCGTAGGGGTTGATCAGGAAATGGTCGTTCGGCCCAGGAACGCGGGCCGTGATGCGGGTGTTGGTCAGGTCTGACCATCCGAACTGATCGACCAGGCGGTAGCAGGCTGCGAGATCGCATCTTGTTCGCCACTCGCCGGCGGACATCCGCGCGGGAATTGCCGTGACCGTTGACGACATGGTTTCCTCCACTGTGAGCGGGTATGCCGGACATTGGCGCGCGAGCCTTTGCCCGGCCGGACTGAACCCCTACCCGTTACGCGGCGCTGACCCACTCCGCCGGAACCTTTTGGGCCCGTTGGTCGCCGACCAGTTTCTGACGGCGGGACTGTTCCTCGGCGCTGATCGACGCTGGGTCTTCCCGGAACTCCGGTCCCAGGGCCATCGCCTTCTTGACCGCGGGGCGTGCCCCGATTTCTTCCAGCCAGCGTTTCACGTTGGGGAACTCGTCGATGTCGATGTCCCGGGTCTCCCAGCTGGAAGCCCAGGGATAACAGATCATATCGGCGATGGTGTAAGCGCCGGCGGCGAGATACTGCTTGTTGAACAACCCGAGATTCATGACGCCGAAAATCCGGTGCGCCTCATTGTCGAAGCGCTTGAGGGCGTAGGTCAGGTCGCCATTCTTGCCTGCGGCGAGGGCGCGGCGGAAATGGCCTTGCTCGCCCAGTTTGGGCCCCTGATTGCCCATCTGCCAGTTGACCCATTGGAGGACGTCATACTTTCCGCGCGTATCGGTCGGGAGGAACTGGCCAGTTTTCTCGGCGAGGTAGGTCATGATCGCGCCGGACTCGAAGATCGAGATCGGGTCTCCGCCGCCAGGCGGCTCGTCATCGACGATGGCGGGCATGCGGCCGTTGGGGGAGATTTTCAGGAAGGCTGCGGTGAGCTGATCGCCGCGGCCGATGTTGATCGGCTTGAACGTGAAGGGGAGGCCGAGTTCATCCAGGAGGATGACGATCTTTTTGCCGTTTCCGGTGGGCCAGAAGTAGAGGTCGATCATTGGAGTCTCCCGTTCCGCGTGACGAATTTGTTGCGGGTGGCATGGCGGTAGATGGTAGGTCCGTCATGCTTTCCGTGGACGGCGGCCATACTGCCGCGAACCCTTGCGGGATCATAGACCCTGCTCCAACATTGTCGCCGGCGCCCGATCTCGATGGCCGGTGGGAGAGTAAGGGCATGGTCGCCGGTTCAGAGAAAATTCGCCTCCCGTGGCTCGCCTGCGCCGCGGTCATGATGTTCGTCGCAAGCCCAATCGCCGCCGAGACGACCGTGCGGGTCGGCGATCTGATGTTCGCTTACGACGGCGATCGTTGGCGCGGCATTCACATCTCGCCTGATCGCATCGAGTTCCAGCCCATTGGACCGCGGGGGGAAGATCGTCGCCGGGCACTGGTGGCACGCGAAAAAATGGACAGCCACGACGCGTGCCAGGTGGCCGCGAGCAACCTGCTTTCGCCCGAGCTTTATGAAACACCGGTTGCCGGCGCGGCCACGAAACTCGGCGGCCTCGGCGCGATCATATTCAGCGCGCATACGCGATGCCGCAATGCCACACCGGCGGGAGTGGTCATTTGCGCCGTCCACAAAGGGTTCGCTTACGGCGTCGGCACGAGACAAATTGGCTGTCGCGACGGGTCCGCGCCGTTTTCCGGCCAGGAGTGGTTAGGAGAATTCGTGAAGGGGGCGACCTTCACCCCGTGAGGACGGCCTGCGATCCCGCCTGACAACTCGCCACATACGCTGATGTCAATTTTCATACCGTGCCGGTTATCTCGGGTTTTTCACGCGGGTCAGATTTTTAAGCGTATTCCGCGACGACAGACGACCTCGATCGGGCCGTGGCATTCCGCGCCGGGCACGTGCGATTTGAGATCACCGGTACAGGGCCTAAGCTGTCCGCCAGTGAAGTCCCGCGCGGCCGAAGGCGTGAGGCACCGCTGGTGTGGCGGAATCGGAAACCACGCCGAACACCAAAGGAGGAGACCAGAATGGCTACCGTTGGAGACTCAAAAGGCGAATTTCGCGGCACTACCGTCCGCGACGACGCGGCGCTCGCGGCGTGGCTCTCAAAGCACACCGAGGCGGCGTTGGAGCCGGATCTGCCGATCATCGATCCGCATCATCACTTCTGGGATACGGCCCAGAGGGGCCAGTACCTGCTGCCCAACCTCCTGGCCGATCTCGGCGGCGGGCACAACATCGTCTCGACCGTCTTCCTCGAATGCCGCGCGATGTATCGCGAGGCGGGACCGCGGGAGATGGCGGCAGTGGGTGAGGTCGAGTTCGTCAACGGTATCGCGGCCATGAGCGCCTCGGGCAATTACGGTCCCTGCCGCGTCGCCGAGGCAATTGTTGGCGGCGGCGACCTGACCGTTGGTGCCCGTGTGCGCGAATTGCTGGAGGCTGAAATCGCCGTCGCCGGAGGCCGTCTGCGCGGCATCCGCCACGGTGTCGCGACCGACCCCAACGAGGCGATCAGCAAATACGTGTCTCGCGTCGTGCCCCTTCATCAGGTGATGGACCCCAAGTTCCGCGAAGGATTCGCCCAGTTGGCGCCTCTGGGCTTGAGTTTCGAGGCGTGGCAGTATCATCCGCAACTACCGGACGCGATCGACCTCGCGCGCGCGTTCCCTGGCACCAGCATCATTCTCAATCACGTTGGCGGCGTGCTCGGGGTCGGGCCCTATTCGGGACGCAGACAGGAGGTTCTCGCCGGCTGGCGCAAGGACATCGTCGAACTGGCGAAATGTCCGAATGTGACGGTGAAGCTTGGCGGCATCGGCATGGTCTCCTTCGGGTTCGACTTCCACGAGCGCGACGTTCCTCCCTCGTCGGAAGACCTTGCCGCCGCATGGCGCCAGTATATCGAGCCTTGCATTGAAGCCTTCGGCGCCGACCGCTGCATGTTCGAAAGCAACTTCCCGCCGGACAAGCAGTCGTGCGGCTACACCGAGTTGTGGAACGCATTCAAGCGCATCACCGCCAATGCCTCGGCGGCTGAAAAGAAAGCGCTGTACAGCGGCACCGCGGCACGGGTGTATCGTATCACGGTGCCCTGATCTCCACCGCACCCAATGACGTGGCGGAATCGCTGCCACGTTATTGACACCGGCGGCGCTTCCCCGTTGCATCGTGAACCGGCATGATCCGCCAGCCGGTGAACAGACGGAAGGAGATTGGCATGAGCGCGGTCAAACGTCAGATGCATCTCGGCGTTTTCGTCCTGGGCACCGGTAACCATTCCGCCGGCTGGCGTTACGACGGCGCCGCCACCAGCAATAACCAGTTGCCGGTGATCCAGGAAATCGCCCGCATCGCCGAGCGCGGGAAGTTCGACCTGTTGTTCGTTTCCGACGGGCTCGTCATGAACCCGGGCGACCATCCCTCGTTCCTGTGCCGGTTCGAGCCGACGACGCTCATCTCGGCGCTGAGCGCCGTGACAACGCGGATCGGTCTCGGCGCGACCGTCTCGGCGAGCTACAGCGAACCCTACAACGTCGCGCGCATCTTCGCCTCGATCGATCACATCAGCAACGGCCGCGCCGCCTGGAATGTCGTGACCAGCGCACAAAACGCGGCAGCGCTGAATTTCAGCCGCGCGGAGCATTGGGAGCACGAGTACCGCTACGAAGTCGCCAACGAATTCGTCGATGTCGTCAAGGGATTGTGGAGCTGCTGGGATGACGGCGCCATCGTCGCCGACAAGACGACCGGCCGGTTCATCGATGCCGCGAAAGTGCGGCCACTCGACCACAAGGGCCGGTTCTTTCAGGTCAAGGGCCCGATCAACATGGCGCGCTCGCCGCAGGGTCATCCCGTGATCATTCAGGCTGGCGGCTCGCCATCCGGCCTGGAACTGGCGGCGCGCACCGCGGATGTTGTCTTTACGGTTGTGCAGGAACTGGAAAGTGCCAAGGCCGCCTACGCCGATCTGAAAGGCCGCCTGGGCAAATATGGCCGGACGCCGGACCAGGTCGCCATACTGCCCGGAATGATGCCGATCATTGGCGATACCGGCGCCGAGGCGAAGGCCAAGCTGGCCCGGTTGCAAAGTTTTCTCACGCCGGAGAACGCTCTGACCCTCGTCAGCAGCCGGATCGGCTACGACGTGTCCGGTCATCCGCTCGACGGGCCGGTGCCCGCGCCGCCGCTTGGCCAGGGCACGCGGACATTTTCGCGCGTGCTGTACGAGACCGCGCGAAGGGAAAACATGACGTTACGAGAACTCTATAATCTGACGGCGGCGGCACGTGGCCATTGGGTGTTGTGCGGCACGGCGAAACACATCGCAGACACGCTGGAAGAATGGTTTGTCGAAGGCGCGGCGGACGGGTTCAACGTCCTGCCGCCGTATTTCCCTGGTGCCTTCGACGATTTCGTCGACCTCGTGGTGCCGGAATTGCAACGCCGCGGGCTGTTCCGGCGGGACTACGAGGGAACGACGTTGCGCGATCATTTCGGACTGCCGCGGGTCTCCGACTAAGAACCGGCCCTCAGTTAACCGCCAGCGCCATCACCGCCAGGCACCCGTTCGGCAACGGTGCCTCCAACCATGTCGCCCCTTCGTCCAGCGTGCCAAACACCTCGCCTTTCCGAGTCGCGGCGTAGACCACGCGGCGATCGCTGGGGGAGGGCACGACCGCCATCATCGTGCTATGCGCCTGGGTTGCTGAATCAAAACGAGCCCAGGACTTGCCCGCGTCGGTGGTGCGCCAGATGGTGCCGGTGGCGCCACCCGCCGACGTGGACAATGTCGCGAATAACGTGTTGGCATCATGCGGGCTGACACGGATATCGCGGCCATAGAAAATCGGGCTGAGCTTTCTCATCTCGAAATCGGCCCAGTACGCGCCGTGGTCCTCGCCGCGGAACAGTCCCATGCGGCACGCGACGATCGGCGTTTCCGGCGCGGCCGCGCTGATCGCGATGGCGTGACAGTCCAGCATGCCCTCGGCGGTGTTGACGGTGATGGCGGCGCTTTTCAGGTGCGGCTGCTCGGCCAGGGTAATCAGATGGGCGCTGCAATCCGTCCAGCTCTCGCCACCATCGGTGCTGCGCATGACGCCGCGCACTTCCATCGCCGCGAACATTTCCTGAGGGTTGGAAGGGTTGAACGCAAACCGCATGACCCGGTTGACGAAGCCGCGCATCTCGGCGGCATCGGCCAGATCGGCGTCGCGCGCGCGATGCCAGGTTCCGCCTTGGTCCTCGCTGATGAAGACGCCAAGCGGGGAGGTGCCAACGTAGAGCTTGTTCGCATTCCCGGGGTGGACCGCGATGGACCAGACCTGCAGGTCGCGATGCGGGAACTCCAGCCTCCGCCAGGTGGTTCCACCGTCGGAGCTGACGAACGGCCCTTCCTGGGTGCCCGCGTAAATCCGGTTACCGTCATGCGGATCGACGGTGACGCAGGGGACATGGCAGTCCGCCGGCAGCCCGCTCGTCATCTGCTCCCACTGAGTTTCGCCGATACCCAGACGGAACAATCCGCCCACGGTGCCCGGTGGGGACGACATGTTGGCGCCACCGGGCCAACGCACCACGCCGGCAAACACGTGCCCTTTGCTCATTGTCGTTTCCTCCGATGATGGACCTCGCGTCAGAGTGGACCATTTGCAAGGGAACCGAAAGTCCGGCACGCTTCACGGCGGTTGATTCCAGGCCGTGCGGGTTTCATACTCCGCGCGACAACAGGAGGTTGCGCGATGAAACGGACTGTTCTGACAGGTATATTCGGTCTCGGTAGCCTTTTGTTCCTGTCCGCTTGCGTCGTTCCGGCTGTGCCAGTGCGGCCGGTCGCGATCATGGCACCGCCCGTGGTCGTCGGCCCGCCAGTGGTGGTTGGTCCACGTTACTACGGGCGTGGGTATTACGGACGCCCGGTTTACGTGCGGCCAGGCCGAGTTCTGCGAGGCGAGCGGGTGATCATTCGCTGAACGGCCGCCTCGCATACACTGGATCGGTGGAACCGAGTTCCGTTTGGCCCCGGTCAGCTGGCCTGGAACACCAAACGTTTGATTTCGCCCGCCTGGCGTATGGTGTGGTCCTGCTGACGCCGGAAATCGCCAACCATCAAAGAAGGAGGAACCGTCATGGCCAAGGGTGCGCTGATCGCGGCAATGGATTTCTCGAATGTCGACGCCGGAGAGTTCAACGATTGGTACGACACCGAACATATCCCCGAGCGCCAGGCGGTGCCGGGCTTTCTGGTCCTGCAGCGGTGGATTGGCGCGGAGAACCCGAGACAATCGGTCGCGACCTATGACCTCGACAGCCTCGCGGTGCTGAAAAGCCCGGGGTATCGCGCGATTGGCGGCGAGAACATGTCGCCGTGGTCGAAACGGGTGACAGCGAGGGTGGAGCGCCTGTTGCGTTATGAAGGCGAGCAAATTCTCCCCGGTGACGCGACCGCGCCCGCCAATGCCGGCGGCCTCCTGGTCGTCGGTATGACCCCTGGGCCGGAGGCCGAGGCCGCGTTCAACGCGTGGTACGACAAGGAACACGTCCCCGCGCTCGCCAGCGTCCCCGGGGTGCTGTGCGCGCGCCGTTTCAAGACCAGCGGTGGCAACACGAAATACGTGGCGCTGTATCATCTGGAAGCGCCGGGCGTGGTCGATTCAATGGAATGGAAGCGCGCGAGCGGATCGACCCCGATGCCTCAGCACGTTCGAGATACGATCACTGGCCGGGTGCGCCTGGTATGCCGGAATTACGTGCGCGGGTAGGGCGAAGCCAGGATATCGAGACTTTGTCAAAACGGACTGATGCCGTTTATAGCGGGACCATGGAACAGCTACCAGGATTGCCACCGGCGGCATTCGACAAAGCGGACCCGTCTCCGGACGCCGAGTTCTACGTCTATCCTCGGTTTGTCACCCACATCGACGACGGTGCGATCGCCGCCGTGACTCAGGTGTATCGGGAGACATTGCCACCGGGCGGCGCCGTCCTGGATTTGATGAGCAGTTGGGTCAGCCATTTGCCGGAGGACATTGTCTACGCCTCCGTCGTCGGCCACGGCATGAACGCGGAGGAACTCGCGGCGAACCCGCGGCTTTCGAAATGGTTCGTGCGGGATCTGAATGTTGAACCCGCGCTGCCGCTGGATGACGGCGCATTCGACGGGGCCTGCCTGTGCGTATCGGTGCAGTACCTGCAGCGCCCGGTCGATGTTTTTCGAAATGTTGCCCGCGTGCTGCGGCCCGGCGCGCCGTTCGTGGTGTCGTTCTCCAACCGGTGCTTTCCGACCAAGGCAGTCGAGATTTGGCAGTCGTTCTCCGGGCCGGATCAGCAGCGTCTGGTCGCCGCCTACATGCGGGCCGCCGGATTCACCAACATCGCGGCCCATGCTTCCACGCCGCCGCGAGGCGACCCGCTTTGGGTGGTTGTTGGGAGCGTCTGATCCGCGCCGGTCAGCCGGTCAGGACCTCCAGCAGATGGCCATTCGGATCCTTGAAGTAGAAACCGCGCCCGCCGCGACGATGGTTGATTGCCATGTCATCGGGTGAGCGCGGGCCGCTCCCGTAGCGCAGGTCTTCATCTTTGACCCGCTGGAAGATCGCGTCGAACTCCGGGCCGCTCACTTTGAAGGCGTAGTGGTGCCGGTCGAACGTCGCGCGCGTATCGAAATCCAGGACCAGCGTTTCGTTCACCCGGACCGGGGCGAAGTGAGACACGGATCCTTCGAACGGTAGCCCGAAGATACGCGCGAAGAAGCCGGCCGACGCCTCATTGTCGTGCGCCGGAACAATCGTGTGGTCGAGCACGATGGCCATGGCTACCTCCCATCGATCGTTTCGCGGTTACCCGCCGGGCTACGGGAACAAACGTTCGCCGGTTTCAGCATCCTCCACGAAGATCGCGCTGACGGGACAATTCTCCGCGGCCTCCAGTATATTCTCCTCGATGTCCCCCTCGGGATCGACCGCCTCCGACTGACGTTTTTCATTCAGGCGGAACGTGTGCGAGGCGATCGCCTCGCACATCGCGTTCCCGACGCACAGTTGCTGGTCCACCCAGACGCGCAGCTTGCGAGCCATGACCTGTCTCCCCTAATGCAAGTTGACAGGCAGAGACTTCAGCGACCGGAAGGTGATACTGGGTTGATATTCCAGATCCTCTGACTTTGCATGAAGGTTGGGGAAGCGCTCCGCCAATGCCTTGATGACTTCCTGACCTTCGACGCGCGCGAGCGTGGCACCCAGGCAATGATGCGTACCTGAACCGAAGGCGACATGCTGGTTGGGGTGCCGGGTGATGTCGAACGCCGTCGGATTGGGAAATGCGTCAGGATCGCGATTCGCGGAGGAAATGAACCAGCGGACGCGATCGGCTTTGCGCAGAACCTTGCCCCGCATCTCCACGTCCTGGGTCGCGATTCGCTGGATGGATTTCACGGGCGAGTCGTAGCGCAGGCACTCCTCGGTCGCCGATTTGGCGAGCCCACCCGGATCCGTCTTGAGCAATGCCCATTGATCGGGGTGTTGCAGGAACGCCAGCGCGCCGTTGCAAATCAGGTTGATGGTCGTTTCGTGACCGGCCAGCAGCAGCAGGGACGTATTGACCAGCACCTCATGGCGGGTGAACACGCCTTTCTTCTCGCCGCTCGCCAAGACCGAAATGAAATCATCGCCGGGATTGGTGAGGCGTTCGTCGACCAGCGGAGACACGTAGTCGATCATGCCCCGCATGCCTTCGGTCAGCGGCTTCATCCGATCATACTCGCCACGGCCGATATACAGCAGCTTTTCCGCCAGTTCCCGCACGTGACCTCGCTCCGACGCTGGCACGCCCATCATCTGGGCGATCACCATCACCGGGAGCGGGGTCGCCAGGTCCCGCATGATGTCCATCTCGCCTTTCTCTTCGGCGGCATCGAGCAATTCCTTCACGGCGTCCTTGACGAAGGGGCGCCATGCTTCCATCTGCCTTGGCGTGAAGTAGCTGTGCATCACCCGGCGCATTTCCAGATGCTCCGGCCGGTCGTGCTGGATGAACTGGTCGGCCTGGTAATTCTTGACATACTCATACAGGCCGAGGTCGGACTCGTCGATCGCGGGATACGCGGGCCGCGGATCGTTCTTGAAGACGGCGGAGGAAAACAGCTCGTGATTCCGCGTCAGCCAGACCAGGTCGTCAAAGCGCGTCACGGCCCATAATTCATACTTTTCATTCCAATGGACCGGATCATGCTCGCGCAGCCGGCCGTAGTAAGAGTACGGATCCGCGATGACATCCGGGGTGAACATGTCGTTCGGAACTGGGGCGGCCATTGTCGTTACCTCCTGCTCTTGATGCTTTCTCGGTTCTGAAGTTCCCCCGAAGGGGTTTCGCCGCGGCAAGCGCTTTGGTTGGTTCAACCGGCGAACCAGCCCCGCAGCCTGCCGTTCATCTGTACGCAGCCGTCTCGCGTTTCTCGGGCGCGGGGTCACCTCCACCTTATTGGGTGCTGTGCCGGATGGTGGATGCGAACAACCAACCGCCGTCCGCGAAACCGGCCAACCAAGCGCACCGTCCCGAAACGCTAGGCACCCTGGGCGGGCGTTGTCAAATCGTCCCCTTCCGTCATGGCTCGGCTTGACCGGGCGATCTGGTCCGGCACCGTGCCGCTACGGATGGCCCGGTCAAGCCGAGCCATGACGGAGGGTGCGAACCAAAGTTGTGCGCTCAAGCGGCGACGTCCAGTGACATTTCTGGGCGGTTGAAATTGGCATTTGCGGGCGGGTTGGCAGCGAGCCTCGCCCAATAGGCGTCCCAATCTCCGTTCAGGCGGTTGATCCGCAACGCGAGCA
>SHWL01000172.1 GCA_009693865.1 Acetobacteraceae bacterium
CTCTACACATTGATGCAGGTGTTTTCGGTGACAGTATTTGAAAAGGCCTCGATAGAATCTGTGATTTCTCAAACAGCTGACAGTTCCGAACATGTCATGGACGATAACCAATTGAATTTATTCAGCTATTGACCGGACAATAGTGATGCAAAGTAGTATAGACATCGTGGGCCCCGCTATCCCGGCCTTCGTGACACCTTGGGCCAAAGGGCACGGTGCGGTGAATGCCCAGAGCATCGCCGCCTAAGGGCCGCCGTCGCGCACGCCGATCACGCTCGATCCAAATGTGCTTTAAAGACATGTTCTTCGCGGATAGTTGGACGATGGAGGGAAGTTGAAACGACGCGCCCGACGCTGCTTCATTGGATCGGGACTGTTGCTCATTACCGGTATCGCGGGTCTGTGCGGGTCTGTCCTGGTGACCGGGCTGTTACTCTCCAGACCTGATCCGGCGGTGATCGGGCCGCCACCGGCCGATCTTCCCGGCGCCGAAACGGTACGCATTCCATCCGCCTCGGGGTCCGTCCTCGCCGGATGGTGGATCGAGGGAATGCAGGGCGGCGGAGCCGTGGTTCTCATGCATGGCATTCATGCCAACCGCCTCAGTATGGCACGACGCGCCGCGGTACTCCGCCAGCATGGATTTTCTGTCCTCCTGTTCGACTTCCAGGCGCATGGCGAAAGTGCCGGCCGGCACATCACGTTTGGCCATCTTGAGGCGCTTGACGCGGCTGCCGCGGTCGCCTTCGCGCGAAGGCGCGTGCCGGAAGAAAAAATTGGCGCCATCGGAGTCTCACTCGGGGGCGCCGCGGCGTTGCTTGGGGCGACGCCATTGCCGGTTGACGCGCTTGTGCTGGAATCGGTCTATCCCGACATCGATGCCGCGCTTTCTAATCGCCTCCGATTTCATCTCGGACCAGTCATCGGCGCCGTTTTCGTGCCCATCCTGACGCCGTTGTTCAAATGGCTGTTGCCGCCCATCCTCGGTGTTGGTCCGGGCGATTTGCGGCCTCTCGATCGTATCGCGGCCGCGACCGCGCCGTTGCTGGTCGCATCGGGAACGCTGGACGTCCATACCCCGATCGCCGAGACGGCGGCCCTGTTCGCGCGCGCGCCGGATCCGAAACAGTACTGGCCCGTCACGGGCGCCGCGCATGTCGATCTCGAGCGTCGCGATCCCGGCGCTTACTGGCGCGTCGTGACGCCGTTCCTGATCGAATGGACGCGGCGTTGAGACCCGGCCCGGAGTCCGCCGAAGGTCGAAACCCTCCAGTGCGACCGCCACACGAGGCCGGGGTTTCGTAAAGGCCGGCGCCGCGGCCGTTGCACGGCAAACGTGGTCATGATGACGCGCCCGTCTTCAGCGGGAGCAAACTGTCAGCGCTTCAGAATTCCCGACAATCCGCCGGGTTTACCGGGTGCACCCGACAGCGGCTTCGCCTCCCCGCGCAGGATTTGCATCACCTTGGCCCGAACCTTGTCATAGTCTGGTTCGCCGACGTAATATTCATAAACCGCGACCTTTGGATCACCGCCCGGCTGAGGCTCGACGAGGTCAAGATGGAATAATTGTTTATCGGAGGGCATCAACGCCGTGGCCGCCCAGTTCTCCGAGGTGTAGGCGTCGGTTCGTAACAACAGGCCAACGTCCGGCTGTTCGCGCGGATCGCCCAGGGTAAACTGATACCGCGTGAAATCGCTGCCGCCACGCTGGAAATACTCGACACCCATGATCTCGGCGCCACCCACGGCGATACGGTCGCGGACGATATCCGCCTTTCGCCGTACTCGCGGATCGATCGCGCTTCGGATCGCGAGCTTCAGCCGGTCCAACGCCTGATTCCGCCGGGCGAGATCGCCCTGCGCCTGCGAGACCGCGACGAGGCTTTCCCACGCGATCGCCAAGTTCCCCGATTCCTTCACCAACCGTTCCAACCGGCCTCGGGCGGCTTCGTTGTTGCCCAGGCGAAAATTGTAAAGCGCCGACAGATACAACGCGTTCGGGTCGTCGGGCGACCGCGCCAATATCCGCTCCACACCAGCCAGAGCCAAGGCCGTGTCACCCTGAGCGAACGCCGCCGCGGCCTGATCGAAATCGACCTGATCGCGCGAGGCTTGCGCGTAGGCCGCCCCCGGCAACGAACCCGCCAACACCGCGGCCAGGACAATCAATCTCAACGTTTGAAACGATCGCATCGAATCACCGTGTCATTGAGCCGCGCTGCCGGTCATCCGGCCACGCCCGCGTATGGCGGGCAAACCCTCACCCCGCAAGCCGTCGATCAGCCTTCCGACTCAACGGTCCTGGGTCGTATGCGCGTCGCGAGCGCGGCAAACCCCCACAGCGACAGCAGCACGGCCACGATGCCGAAGCCCAGGAACGGCAAGGTGTCCAGCAACCACGCGACGATCCGCGGGCCGCCACCGCGATCCACCAGCAAGCCCAGTACCTCCAGGCCACCGACACCGGCGGCGGCGAAGACCGATAGCACCGTTATCGCGATGTCGTACGTCAGCTTACGGCCTGGCTCATTCGACGCCCAACCATAGGCGCCATTCATGGCGGCACTGTCGGCGGTGTCGATCAGCACCATGCCAGCCGCGAACAGAGCTGGAAACACCAGCACGCTGGCGGCGGAAAGCCCTGACGCGGTCTGTTGGGCGGTCAGCACAAGCAACGCGACCTCTGTCGCCGTGTCGAATCCAAGACCGAACAGAAACCCGACCGGCAGCATATGCCAGCCTCGACCGACCAGACGTTGGACAGGCCGGAGGATGCGACTCATGGCACCGGCGGCGACGCGCACTTCGACGGGTTCGCCTCGACGGGCCCTCAACAGGCGGGTGAGCGTCAACAGATTGGCCATCGCGATCAGCATCAGAAAGCCGGCCGAGACCATCGTGCCGTAATCGCCGATCGCATCGCGAACGCGCTCGACCTCGGACGTCGCGGGGAACACGGCGATCCCAAGACAAAGCAGCAATACGATCACGGAATGGCCCAGAGCGAAGAACAGTCCGCAATCCCAGGCACGGCGCCCGCCGCGCGCCAGCTTGCGAACCACGTTGTCGATGGCGGCGATGTGGTCGGCATCGACGGCGTGGCGCAGACCGAACACCCAGGCCAGCAGCGCCGTGCTCAACATCGCCGGCCGGTCATGAAATTCGTGCCAGGCCCAAGCCCAGGCAAGGAGATTGGCGGCGAGCAGAAAGCCCATCACGGTGGAGATCTGACGGGTCATCGCGCGGGCTCAAGGGAGTCGGTCATGCGAACGCCATCGTTGCTCAGACCCGATGGCGAGTCCAACCTGACCACATCGAACGCCGCGGCGGCGCATCGTCATGACGGTGCCTGAACCAACGGCAAGACTTCCTCCGTCAAGCGCCGCAACTGCGTCATTGCGTCGCCGCGTGTCGCCAGACGGAAGGTGAACCCCTGGCAGCCTGAGCCCGCGAAACGCCGGATCCATGCCGCGCATTGCGCCGGGGTTCCGATCGGCCCCCAGGCGTCCAACCGCTCCCGCGAATAATCCGCGCCGTAATACAGATCGAGGTACTGTTTCGCGTCCGCCATCGCCACTTCCGCGTCGTCCTGAATGTTCAGCACCGCCGTGACGATATTGCCGAACGCCGCCATATCCCGACCGGCCGCGCGGCCGGTTTCCTCAATCAGGGACAAGGACCGCCGGAACCCCTCGGGCGTGACGGAGTGGGTCATCCATCCATCGGCCACTCGCCCGACCCGGCGTAACGAAAAATCCGACCCGCCGGCGCCGACCTGATTGCTGTCCAGGCGGCCGGCGTTGGTGGTGAGCCAGATCGGGCATGGCGATTGCAGCGGCTTCGGCAACATGGTCACCGGGCCGAAGCGGAGATACGTGCCCTCGAACGGGACCTCGTTGGTGGTCCAAAGATGGCGCAGGACGTGGATGTTTTCGATCATCCGCTTGCGGCGCTCGGCCGGCGGAATGCCCATCGCCTCGGTTTCCGCGTTCCAGGCCGGGCCCGAGCCACCACCGGAACAGACACACAGGATTGTCCGCCCGCCGGAGATCACATCCAGTGAGGCCCACTCATAGGCGAACACCCGGGGATCGCGCAGGGCAAAGGTGCCCATGCAGGCGGGGCCCAGGCGGACGCGGCTGGTGCGCCCGGCGATGGCGCCGAGCAGAGTTAGCGCGTCGAGTCGCTGGTTGACGAACAGCGCGTCGCCCACCCAGACGCTGTCCAGCGCGGGATTGGCCTCGATCGCGTCGGTGAGGGCGAGCAATTTTGGCACGGTGCTCAGCCCGAGCAGGATGCCGCGATTGGCGAGCGTGATCCCGAATTTCATGATGACGTCCTGACGAGCATGAGAGACGCGGCTTTATGCCAAGGCAGGCGTGCCGGGCCAACAGGCGTGACGCCGGGCCTCGTGGCCGGCCGCGCATCGTTGCAAGTTGCCGAAGCTCAGGAAACCCCACGCCTGGCGCACGAAATCCGATTGCGCAAATCTTGGTGACCCGGTAATGTTATTGAAACACCCGGAGGCCGATATGCGAGTTGACGTTGAGCAAGTTTCTGTCCGCGCAGCCGTGGCGGCACGCGCCTTCGTGATGTTGAATGCTGAGATCCGTGACCCCGATGGCGATGTCGAGGGTTACTACGACCCGGGCTCGCAGACCTGGATTGGCGGCCGGCGCCTTGGCCTTGGAAGCTACAGCAGCCGTTCCAACGGTTCGAAAGGCGGCTACTCGTCCCAGTCTGACGACTGATCGCGATCGCCCGGCGCTCCCTCACGGCGCCGGGTGTTCCGTCTCAATATAGGATATGCGCGACCGTACAGTTCTGATCGTCACGCGGAAATTCGACCCGCATGCCGATCAGGTCATTGGTGATCTCCAACGGCGCGGCGCGCCATTCTTCCGGCTCAATACCGACGACTTTCATACGGATTATCGTGTCACCGCCGACGGCGCGGACGGTTCCTTCACATTCGACGACCAGTGGGGGCGATCCCTACGGTTTCCCAACGAAACACGATCGGTCTGGTATCGCAAACCGATCGATCCCGCCGCTCCGCCATCCGTCGGCGACATTGCCGCGCGGGCTGTGATTTTGCAGGAAACGCGAGAGTTTCTCACCTATCTCAGTACTGGCACCCGCATACCCTGGATCAACAATCCGCACGCCAATATCGCAGCGGCGCGGGAGTTTCCCCAGATCGGGCTGGCCCGGTCACTTGGGCTGCGCGTGCCCCGGACCCTCGTGACCAACGACCCAGCCCAGGCGCGCGCGTTTCACGACGCGCTGGACGGGCGCCTGTTGTGCAAATCGATGAAAGCCGTCGGCTATGAAGAGGGCGATGGCTTTCATCCCATGTTCTCCCGGAAGGTCACGCCGGAAGAATTCGAACGGCACGCGGAACAACTGTCATTTTGCCCGTCGCTGCTGCAGGAATACATCGACAAAGCCCATGAACTGCGAATCACCGTCATCGGCGGCGCCATATTTTGTTGCCGCATCGATTCGCAAGCCGTCCGCGGCGCCGAGACCGATTGGCGCCGTGTCGATCCGTTCCAGGTCCCGCACGAGATCGTGCCCCTCGACACCGCGGTCGGGTCCGCCTTGATAACGATGCTCGAGCGATATGGCCTGAGTTTTGGCACGTTCGACATGATCGTCACGCCCGCCGGCGAATACGTCTTCCTTGAGCTCAATCCCAACGGCCAGTGGCTCTGGATCGAGTCGATCACCGGCGCCCGGATGTCAGAGGCGATGGCAGGCCTTCTGGCCGGCTGAACGATGCCCCCTTCCCCTCACGTTTCCTTCGCCTCGGGGGACGGACCGGCGACGGTTCACGGCCTCGTGGCATGGCATTTCCGAACCAGCGCCTGGCGCGTGGCGGGCCTGGCGGCACTGTCGCTGCTGCTGGCAGCCTCGGCGGTGCTGCCGTCGATCGTGATCGCGCGGGCGGTGGACGCCGCGATCGGCGGACGGCTGGACGCATGGGCCGCCCTGATCGCGGGTGGCGGGATCGCCATTCTGGCGGCATGGGACGCCGGCCTTACACTGGCTCGCCGCCGCCTCGCCATCGTCACCGAAATCGGCGTGCGCGGCCGGGCAGCCAAGGAACATTTCCGCGCGTGCGTCCGGTTGCCGATGCGCGACTACGCCGGTGGTAACGAAGCAGCCCTGATCCGATCCTTCGACGACCTCGACCGCGTGGTGGAGTTTGTCGCGTCACGCTCGGTCGAACTGCTCGCCGAGGCATTGATCGCCGCCGCCGCCGTCACGGTCATGCTGTGGGTCGAGTGGCCGCTCGCGCTGGTCTTTATCCTGCTGGCGGTCCTGAGCCTCGCGACCGCCACGCGTTTGTCGCAGGCCGCGAAGGAGTCGCTCGACGCCTGGTTACCGGTCCGCGATAGCCGGTTCGGCTACATCGTCGAGTGCGTGACCTCGATGCTGACAATCAAGACCCTGAGCGCCCACGCACATGTCGTGCGACCATTCCTGCGGGAGCAGGAGCTCGAGCAGGAGCGCCTCCGAGACTGGCGGAATCGGACGGCTCTGGCGGAATCAGTAACACGGTTCTGGGGCATGGCGGTACCGGGGATCGGGATCGTTTGTGGCGCCATCATGTTGATCGGCGGCGCCCTGACCGCGGGCGAATTGCTGCTGTTTCTTTCCCTCTCCTCCGGACTGGGCGGCGCGCTCGGGGCGTTGCAATCGCACCTGCGGGAATGGCAGGAAGCGCGGGCGGCACTGGCGCGGATGCGCTCGCTTGGCATCGGAATGCCGGAGGCGCTTGAGGACGAGGCAGTCGATGCGCCCACTACCCCGTACCTCCGGATCGACAGCCTCGGCTTTCGTCACCTGGGCGCGCGTCAGGACACTCTCGACGACCTACGCCTGGATATCGCTGCTGGCGAGCATGTCGCAATCGTCGGCCGGTCCGGGGAGGGCAAGACCACGCTTGCCCATCTGCTGGCCCGCCTGCACGACCTCGCCCGCGGCACGATCGCCGTCGGTGAGGGGCCGGCGATGACCCTCGACCGTCATCGCCGCGCCGTGCTGCTGGTCCCGCATGTCACTGCGGTGTTCAACGCCAGTCTGCGAGACAATGTGCGGCTGTGGGACGAGACGGTCGATGACGCGGCGGTCTGGCGCGCCCTGGACCTCGCGGAGTTGCGCGTGCAGGCCGCGGCATGGGAGGGCGGACTGGACGCGCCCCTGGGTTCGCGCGGCAACCCGCTATCGGCGGGTCAGCAACAGCGACTGGGCCTGGCGCGGGCATTTACCCGGCGGCCATCCGTGCTGATCCTGGATGAGGCGACCTCGGCCATGGACCGGTTGACCGAGACGGACGTCCTGCGCAACGTCCGCGCGTTCATGCGCGGCCACGTCCTGATCGTCATCACTCATCGGGAAGCGGTCGCCGCGACCTTCGACCGCGTGCTGCGGGTCGAGCGGGGACATGTCGTGATGGAACCACCCTCCCCGGGGTGAAATCAGGCCAGATCCTTCGCCAATCGCTTTGCCAGCATCAGGCCGGGAACCGCCCCCGCTGGTGCCGCGGGAAGCAACAGCAGCCAGCCGACTGGCGCTCCGGCCACGATCAGGTTCATGCCAATGCCCAGCATCAGGCCGCCCACGAGGGAACCGGTGACGCCGGCGGCGAGGCCGAGATACAGGATGTCGCTGCGTTTGATCATGCCGCCTGCTAGGCGAGGTCGCGGGGTTTGACAATCGGCCTCCGGTCCCCCTATACGCGCGCCCTTCCACTGCCGGGAACGTGGACGGACCCAATAACGTGGTCCGCGCCCGTCGTCAGTCACGGCCCCTGGGGTCCGCTGAAGGCCTACCGGTGCAATAAAATGACCTGAGAAAGGGCAACGCGCCAATGACCAAGCGCGCCGAGAGCAAGTACAAGATCAACCGCCGTTTGGGCGTGAACCTGTGGGGCCGCGCCAAATCGCCAATCAGCAAGCGCGACTACGGTCCCGGCCAGCACGGCCAACGCCGCAAGAAGCCGACCGATTTCGGCACTCAGTTGATGGCGAAGCAGAAGCTGAAAGGCTACTACGGCAACATCGGCGAGAAGCAATTTCGAAAGTACTATGAGGAGGCCGTGCGCCGTAAAGGCGACACCTCGGAAAACCTGATCGAGATCCTGGAGCGGCGGCTGGACGCGGTCATCTACCGCCTGAAGTTCGCCATCACGCCGTTCGCGGCGCGCCAGTTCGTGTCCCACGGGCATGTCACGGTGAATGGCAAGCGGGTGAACATTCCATCGTACCTGGTGAAGGACAACGATGCGATCGAGGTGAAGGAGAAGTCCAAGCAACTCGCGATGCTGCTGGACTCGACGCAAAGCACCGAGCGCGACGTGCCCGAGTATCTGGAAGTCGATCACCGCGCCATGAAGGGCCGGTATATGCGCGCGCCAAAGCTGAGCGACGTGCCCTATCCGGTGCAAATGGAACCGCATCTGGTGGTCGAGTTCTATTCGCGCTGAGGTCGCGATCCCAATCCCGGCCCGCTCCAGCGATGGAGCGGGCCGTTTTTTTGTCGTGAACCGCTGTGGTCAAATCTTCGCCAGCGCAGCAATTCTCATTTTGGCTGCAGACCTCTCCCCAATCGTCATCCTCCGGCGTGACCGGAGGATCCGAAGCGGCACGACGCATCGCTTTTTGGCGCTATTATACGCGGATATGTGCCGTTACCGATCCTCCGGTCACGCCGGAGGATGA
>SHWL01000173.1 GCA_009693865.1 Acetobacteraceae bacterium
CTCTACACATTGATGCAGGTGTTTTCGGTGACAGTATTTGAAAAGGCCTCGATAGAATCTGTGATTTCTCAAACAGCTGACAGTTCCGAACATGTCATGGACGATAACCAATTGAATTTATTCAGCTATTGACCGGACAATAGTGACCGTGACGTTTAAAAGCAACGGCCGGATCCGCCGCGAAATCATGCTGCCCGATGGAACGACGAAGACCGAGGAGCAGGACGTGATACAAGGCGTTCCCTATACCCGGCCGGCCGGAACGAAGCAGCAGGTCACCAACCTGAGCGGTCATCCGCTCGACGCGGACAAGGACGAGGAACGCCCCGGGGGGAATGTCAATCCCGATGACACCTCAACGGCAAAAACTCCGTAGCCTAACTGACAGCGGCCGGCGTGCCCTGTATACGCGCCTGAATTTCCGCTCGCAGTTTCTCAGGCTGACGCAACACGATCGCGCGCCGTCCAACCGTTACCAATCCGGCGCGCGACATTTCGGTCAGTTCGCGTGAGATGCTTTCACGCCGGGTGCCTATGCGGCCGGCAAGTACATGTTGTGGCGGCGGTGGGCTCAGGACTCGCTCGCCGCCGCCACGGTCGCGTGAAAGGCGGAGTAATTCCGCGATGAGCCGCTGACGGACCGACAGCACGCTGAATTCGATCAGACGTTCATCTTTCGCGCGCAAACGCGTGGACAGTAAGCACAGCAACCTCCGGCTAAGATCGGCGGACGAAAGCACGAGCTTCATGAAAGGAGCCGCCGGTACAATGCATAATCTCGTGCGCGAAAGCGCGGTCACATTGGCGGATCTTCGATCCCCGTCAATCGCGGCGAGTTCGCCGAAGAATGCTCCCGCGCCGAGGTCGTTCAGAATTGATTCGTAGCCAAAGACAGTACGGATCACGACACGAACCGCGCCCTCCGTTATGAAATACACTTCGTCGCTCGGGTCGCCGGAGTCTACCACGACCTCCCCCGCCGCGCAGTTTCGCCAGCGTACACGAGTGGAAAGACTGGTCATGGCTTCATCGGACGCACCGATGAAGAACGGAAGGCGGCGGACCGCCGTGAAGCGGTCGTGGTCAGGTAAGATTGGTAGAGTCACGTGTTCCTCCGCCACATCCGCCGCGTGGTTCCGATCTTATCCTGGCGACACTATCGAGGCGGCGGCTGGCGTCAATTCCGTATCCGTCGATGATCCGCGTTTCAGCGTGCGCCGCGAGGCGGCGGACCGCATTTCGGACCGCGTCAGGGCCGCCGATTCGTTAGGCGGCGCCCAAAGATAAACGCTTCGATCGGGCACCAGCCTCCCCTCGTCATGGTTCGGCTCGACCGGACCATCGGTCGCGGTACAGTGCCGCTTCGGATGGTCCGGTCGAGCCGAACCATGACGAGGAGAAGAAGGCGGCGCGATTCGTTTATCTTTGGGCGTCGCCTTAGAGGCAGGAAGCTTCGGCGTGTTTCCTTGACTTTCGCGTGAATCATCGCAGGCGGCGGCCTCGATGAGGAAGAATGCGGATGTCACACAAAATCGTCCGGCAGATCATATTCATTCCATATAGGTAATATATTGCGAACGGCGAACCGGCCGCTGCCGGTTCCGCCAGGCCAACCCATGACATGACCGCGCGTCCATGCGATATCGTCTCTCAGCCAGCGCGATCGGCCGCCGGAGAGAATACGTCGGGAACCCCCATGCAACGCCGCGACCTATTGACCGGTGCCGCCGCTTTGGCGTCAGGCACAATGCTCGCCCAACCCGCGATTGGCGGCACCAGCAAGACCCTGGTGTTCGTTCCGACCACCAATCCGCCAAGCTACGACCCCGTCTTCAACCCTGCCCAGGCAACGCGAACACTGGGGTTGATGATTTACGAGTCGCTTTACTCGCGCGACATGGCACTGAACCCGCATCCACACATGCTGGACGGCCATCTGGTCGAGGATAACGGCAAGCGCTGGACGATGAAGCTGCGCGCGGGCCAGATGTTCCATGACGGCACTCCGGTGCTGGCGCGCGACTGCGTGGCCTCGATCAGGCGCTGGATGGCGCGGGATCCCGCCGGCGGGTATGTCAAAGACCTGGTGGATGCGCTTGAGGCGGCTGACGACCGCACTATCGTCTGGCGCCTGAAGAAGCCCTTCCCGTTCCTGCCCAAGGCGCTGGCGAAGACACAACCGACCTGCGCGATCATGCCGGAACGGCTGTGCGCCGATCCTTACAAGCAGGCCCCGGAATGCATCGGCAGCGGCCCATTCGTTTGGGTCGCCGATGAATTCGTCACCGGCAGCCGCGCGGTCTTCGCGAAAAACCCTCGCTACGTGCCGCGTCAGGAGAAAGTGGAGCACCGCTGGGGCGGCTATCATGTGAACTTCGATCGAGTGGAGTGGCGGATCATCCCCGACGCCGCCACGGCGGCCAGCGCGCTCACGACCGGCGAGGTCGATTGGGTTGAGATGCCGCTGCCGGACTTACTGCCGATGCTTCGCAAGGCGCCCGGCGTGACGGTCGGCCGGATCGATACGCACGGAGTCTTGCCGGTGCTACGGCCCAACTTCATTGTCGGACCAACGGCGAATGCCGTGGTCCGGCGCGCCATGGTCGCGGCGGTGAACCAGGTCGACGCGATGACCGCCGTAATGGGCGAAGATCGTGAAGGCTGGCGGGCCCCTGTGGGCTTCTTTGCTCCCGGCTCCGAAAGCGCCAGCGAAGCCGGCATGGAAGCGGTTCGCAATCGGCCCAGCGCCGAGGCGATCAAGAAAATGCTGAAGGACGGCGGCTATAACGGCGAGAAAATCGTGTTCATGCACCCAACCGACCCGGCCGCCTACGACGCCGTGTGCCAGGTCGCGGAGGGCGACTTCCGCCGGGTCGGTCTGAATATCGAGGTTCAGACGACCGATTGGGGCACAGTGACTCAGCGGCGCGCCAGCAAGGAATCGCTGGACAAAGGCGGCTGGTCGCTTTTCCCGTCCGGCTTCCCGCCCGTCGATCTGAGCAATCCGGTGCTCGCCGGCGGGTTACGCACCAACGGCAAGGACGCGTGGGTCGGCTGGCCGGAGAACTCGCGGATCGAAGCACTGCGCGATGCCTGGATCGACAGCACCGACGCAGCCGAGCAGAAGCGCCTGTCGGAGCAGATCCAGCAGGAGTGCTTCGCCTTCGTCCCCTACATTCCGCTTGGCCAATATCTTCCGGCCGGTGCGTGGCGCGCCAATATCACCGGCCACTTACCTGGCCCGGCGCCGGTGTTCTGGAACGTCGAGAAAGGGTAGCCCGACGCGGCTGACCCCTCCCGTTCACGGGTGCGCCCTGACAATGTCCGCGCGGGCAATGTCCGCGCGGGCCAAAGAAACCACAGGCGCCACATCTCGCCGGAGGCCCGGGCAACGAAAAACGCGGGAACCAGATGGCTCCCGCGTTCAATGCCGGACCGGTGGCAGAACTCAGCGGCGAGTGGCCGGCGCGTAAGCCTCTTCGACCGGCACCGCCGGGGGCTGAACAACGCATCGGCCAATCCCAATGAATGGCGCGGGATTGACGGCGTAACCGTTGTAGCGAACCTCGAAATGGATGTGGTTACCGGTCGCGTGCCCGGTCCGCCCGACCAGACCGATGACCTGGCCCGATTTGACCGGCGTGCCAGAGCCGAGTTCCGGCACATACGCGGACAGATGAGCATACCGGGTGATCAGGCCATCGTCGTGGCGGATGTCCACCATGTTGCCGTAGCCCTTGTACCAACCGGCGTAGACCACGGTGCCCGCGGCGGCGGCCCGGATGGTCGAACCCAGGGGCGCGACGAGGTCGATGCCCGCATGATAGGATGTGTACCCCCTGGAGATTGACCCCAGAGCGCCCGCTGGCATCACCATATTCCCGCAAAAATTGGCCGCCTGGGCCGGAAGAGCGAGGATGGTGAGGAGGAGTGCAAGTGTTCGCATGAATTCCGGTTAGCCTGGCGGCCATGCTCCGGCAACCCTCGAACCTGAAAAAATGCATGGCGGACCCTCAAAAATTCATTGACTGATCGAACACGAGTGTGACCTGGATCACACAGGTCCCTGGGCACATCCGCTACAGGATGGGTTATCCACAGGATAATCCACTAAATACAGGACCGGGCCGGGCCGTCAGGATTCACCGTGTTCCGCCGGTTCAGGCGTTTGTCGCAAAGAGTCGTCTCAAAAAGACACTGAGACGTTCAGGTGTGGCGTAACGCACACAGTTCCGGCCTGATTACTGAACACCAACGATTCCGGCGGCTGACATTTTTTTTATTTCGTCGTCCGCGTACCCCGCCAATTCCAACACTTCGCGCGTGTTTTCGCCCAGGGAAGCGGCGAATCGCGCGACCTGGACGGGGGCGGCGGAGAGGCGGAAGGGCGGTTGAACCACTTTGAACGACCCTCCGGCATCGTGGACCTCGGCCAAAGCGCCGCGATGGGCAAGCTGCGGATCAGCCAGAACCTCCGTCACGGTCCGGTACGGGGAGCTGGGCACGCCCGCGGCGTCGAACGCGGCCTGACAAGCGGCGGTGGTAAGGGTGGTGGACCAGGTTTCCAGCAGGTCGACGAAGTCCCCCCAATGAGCGCGCCGGTCGGCGTAACGGGCGAAGCGGGGATCGCCGATCCACTCTGGATGACCGGCGGCCGCGCAAATGCCCTGGAACGTCTTCTCGCTGGCCACGGCGGGCATGATGAACCCGTCTTTGGTCCGCACCGGCCCGAACATCGGCCGGCCCGGCGGGGCCACGGGGAACTGGGCGGCCTGTATTTCGGAAACCATCAGGGTCAGCATCGTCTCCAGCATCGAGACATCGACGTGCTGACCCAGACCGGTCAGATGGCGCTGCGCCAGAGCCGCCATGGCCGCGCCGAAGGCATAGGTGCCGCTGACGATGTCCGCGATGTAGATGCCGCAATTGTCAGGCCGGTCGCGCCCGGGCTGATAGGCCATATGCGCCAGGTCGAAACCCGACGCCGCGTGAATCGCGGGCGCATACGCGGCGAGGCCTGACGACGGGCCGGTCTGCCCATACCCGGAGATCGAGCAATAAATCAGCTCCTGGTGGCGCTTCGACACGGTGTCATAGTCCAGGTTGAACCGCGCCATCACGCCGGGCCGAAAATTCTCCACGAGGAAGTCGCTCGTTGTCAGCAGCCGGCGCACGATCTCCTGCGCTTCGGGGCGTTTGAGGTCGAGGACGATGCTGTGTTTACCAGCGTTGAGCTGGCCGAAGGACGTCGAGGCCCCGTCGCGCAACGGCGGCCGGGTGCGCATCATGTCGCCCTCGGCGGTCTCGATCTTGATCACCTCGGCGCCAAGGTCGGCCATCATCCGCGTGCAATAGGGGCCGGCAATGGTAGTGGTGAAGTCCAGCACCCGCATTCCGTCCAGAGGGCCTGTCGCCATGGTTCGTTTCTCTCCGGCCATTGCCATCATGTCTGATGAGGCTACAGCATTTTCATCCTGATCGCGCGGGGTGAAAATGCTGTTGCTTTATGTTTGATCTCACGATTAACGCGCTGTCGATGCCCGGTTCGGTGCGATCATGCTCCGCCTCGCCCGATGTTACCCAGATCACGTGTTGTTGAGATAGGCCTGGGCCGCGGCTGGATCGATCAAGGCATGCACCTGAAAATGGGCCGGAACGATGTCTGCCCATTCGTTCAGCCGCCGATGCAGGCGTTCGTTGGATGGCACGTCAAACAATGCCACGGCGCCACGGCCAACCTTGGCATGGACAGAGCGTACCTCGCCGGTAACCTGAAGTGGCGCGATCCAGTCCCAGAAAAGCTTGCGCTGACTGGCGACAGACGACGGCGGCTCGGGGCGGGGCTCGGAGATGACGAGGAAGAGCATGGGGGGTTCGGACTCCTGACAGGCGGCGGGTTGGCTCGCGAAAATCGGAGGACGGCCAGGGGCGTGTAAAGGGGCATGATGCGCGGCGCCTCACTTTCGCTTTTCAGTGGACGTTTCGCCGCTGGGCGCACAATAATCGCCGGGATGAACCACAAGGGGGGCATTGTGCGACGATTACCGCTGGCATGCCTGATGCTGGCGATCTTTTGTTCTGGCACCGCATGGGCCGAGACAGATAAGCGTGTCGCCCTCGTCATCGGTGTCGCGCGCTACCGGAACGTACCTGCTTTGGCCAACCCGGCCAACGACGCCCGGCTCGTGGGTCCCGCGCTGAAACAACTGGGCTTTGATGTGCAGATCGTCATCGATCCCGATTACGAAACCTTCAAGAGCGCCCTGCGCGACTTTGGCCGGCGCCTCGAGGGAGCCAGGGTCGCGCTGTTTTACTATGCCGGCCACGGTCTCCAGACCGCCGGGCGAAACTATCTTCTCCCTGTCAACACCGTGTTGGCCCGGGAAACCGATCTGCGGTACGAGGCGTTCGACGTTCAGGCAGTGCTCGATGAAATGGACTCGCCGAAACGAGTCAATCTGGTGTTCCTCGATGCCTGCCGCGACAACCCCTTGGCCCGGTCCCTCGCGGCGAGCATGGGTTCCCGGGGGTCGGCGGTTAACCGCGGCCTCGCGCCGATCGATACGCAGACCGGCGGCACGTTGATAGCTTTCGCCACCGCGCCAGGGGACGTCGCATCGGACGGCGACAAGAACAGTCCGTTCACAACCGCGTTGGTCCGTCACATCGCCACGCCCGGCGTGGACGTGCGGCAGATGCTCACGCGCGTGCGGGTCGACGTGCAATCCGCGACGAGCGGCAAGCAGCGGCCGTGGGTCAACGAAAGTCTGGACGCCGATTTCTATTTCGTGCCGCGTTCGGTTCCCACCGCTCCGGTTGGGCCGGAGGCGGGAACCATGATGCTCGCCTCCCCCGAAATCGTGTTCTGGCAGTCGATCGCCAGCTCCCGTGATCCAGCCGATTTCGAGGCCTACATTCAACAGTTTCCGCAGGGGAGCTTCGCGCCGCTGGCGCGCGCGCGCCTGGCCGCGCTGCCCCGGCGCACTGGAGCCTCCGTGACGCGTTCGGATCCGGCCGCCGATGCGCCCGGCTGGTCCGACGCGGAACGCCGGGCGCTACAGTCCGCCCTGACGGCGCTTGGCCACTATCGCGGTCCGATCAACGGCGACCTCGCCATTGGCGCGAGGTCCGCGATCCGCGCGTGGCAGGGGTTCGAGGCCTTGGAGGAGACCGGGCGCCTGTCCGAAGACCAACGAGATCGTATCGTACGGGACGCGGAACAACTGGCCGCCTTGCTGAAGGTCGCGGAGAAATCGCCGCGCGCCACAGTGGGCGCCGCAGTGGGCGCCAGCGTGAAAAGCGCCTCGGCGCGCTTCACCCGGGGTCTGGCGTTTGAGCGTGGTGTGAGCCAGCCCAAGGATCTGGAGGAAGCCGCTTATTGGTACGCTCTCGCCGCCGCCGATGGGTGGGCGCCCGCTTTGACCAATCTGGGCACGCTGCGGGCACGCGGTCCAACACCGGACCTGGAGGCAGCCAGGCGCCTCTGGCTGGCGGCGGCGGCGCGCGGGGAAGGCACGGCGCTGTTCAACCTCGGCGCGCTGGCGGAAAAGGGCATAGGCGGCCCAGCCGATGCCAGCCTCGCGAAACGATGGTATTCACGGGGCGCCGAACGTAAGGATTCCGCCAGCACCGCGGCCTTGAAACGATTGGGAAGCTAATGCTCCGGTTCCTCGTCATGGCAGTCTCGCTTGCCCTCCTGCCGGCCGCGCTCATGACGGCCAAGGCGGAAGATCCGTTCAGGTCCGTCGACCCCGGTCAGGTTACACCGCCGCCCGCCAGGCACTCGCCGCCACGAACGTATTCGGCACCGGCGCCCGGCCCAGCGGCGAAGCCGACGGCGGCCGACGCGGCCGCGCCGTATTTCAGCCGGGGTCTCGGCTATCTGCGAGCAGCGCAGTACGATCTCGCTCTGGCGGATATGAATCAGGCCATCAAACTCTATTCCGACGACGCATCGATGTACCGGGTTCGCGGGAATATCTACTTCAACAAAGGCGATTACGACCACGCCATCGACGATTACGAACGGGCCATCAAGCGCAATCCGGCGGATCGCGAATCGTTGCAGCACCGGGGCCTCGCCTACATGCTGTATAAGAACCAATACCGGCGGGCGATTCAGGATTTCGGCGAAGCCATCCGGCTCAATCCGAACGACGCCGACAGTTACCGGAATCGGGGTATTTCTTATTTGCGCAACGACGGTCAGTACGACTTCGCGATTCAGGACTTCGACCAGGCGCTCCGGCTCAATCCGCGAGACGCCGAAAGTTATAAGAACCGGGGAGCGGCCTGGCTGAACAAAGGGCAGCTCGTCCGCGCCATGCCGGACCTCGAGCAGGCCGTCAGACTGAACCCGCGCGACGTCGAGGCACTGAGAACCCGCGGCACCGCCCGGGCCGCCGGGGGCCAATACGATCGCGCCATTCAGGATTTCGATGCGGTCCTCCGGGTGCTCCCGAACGACGCCTTCACCTACGTCAGCCGCGGCAAAGCCTTCCGCGCGATGGGGCAGGAGGATCGGGCATTGGCGGATTTTGCCCGCGCGAAGCAATTATATCCGAACCCACTACTGTCCGGAGTTTTCCGAACGAACCGTTCCGAAGTGTCTGACCTATAACGGTTTTTCGACGATTTTGGGTGGTGTCGGTTTGAAGTTGGTGGCGGTTTGCCCGACCCTTGTCCGGGGAGGGCTCACTCATGAACGCCGGAA
>SHWL01000021.1 GCA_009693865.1 Acetobacteraceae bacterium
CCGGCGTTCATGAGTGAGCCCTCCCCGGACAAGGGTCGGGCAAACCGCCACCAACTTCAAACCGACACCACCCAAAATCGTCGAAAAACCGTTATAGGTCAGACACTTCGGAACGGTTCGTTCGGAAAACTCCGGACAGTAGTGATATCAATTCAAAGAAGCCCTTCGGTCGGAAAGCCGGGGCGGCAGCCGTAACAATAGCTTCCTTTGAGGCCACTTTTTTACGACAGACCGAGTCTTTTCTCGATGTGGCGATAGTGGTTGCGTTGGATACCAACATCGTATCTGCCGCGCTGGGTGATGAGCGGACACGCTGTGGATCGTTGCCGCCTCGGATAAGATTATCGGTGGTCGAGTCAACCAGACGGAACAAGGTTCTGGGGCCGAGCCACCGCGATGCCGTGTTGGATGGTGAAACATAGCGATCGCCTTTTCGTGCCTGAACTTGACTCCGCCCCCACCACGGTCCCATAAGCCCGCTCATCCGGGCCCTTTTCAGTCACCCGGTCCCCGCCTGACGCGGGGGCTACGCCGCTCCGCGATGGTTCGCGCAGCGGCGCGATTTCGGTTTGGGGCACACGCGGGAGGGTTTTCACGTGTTCGACGCACTCTCCGACAAGCTTAACGGCGTCTTCGACCGCCTGCGCAGCCGGGGCACGCTGAACGAAATGGACGTCGCGGAAGCGCTGCGGGAGGTTCGTCTCGCGCTGCTGGACGCCGACGTGGCGCTGCCCGTGGTGCGCGACTTCATCGCCAAAGTCCGCGACCGCGCCCTGGGCGCCGAGGTTCTGCGGTCGGTTTCGCCGGGCCAGCAGGTCGTCAAGATCGTCAACGACGTGATGGTTGAGGCTCTGGGCGGCGTGGGTGCGGTGCCGATCAACCTGAACGCCGCCGCCCCGGTGCCAATCCTGCTGGTCGGCCTGCAAGGCTCGGGCAAGACCACGACCGCCGGCAAACTTGCCCGCCGGTTCAAGGAACGGCTGAAGAAAAAGATCCTCCTCGCCAGCCTGGATACGCAGCGACCCGCGGCACAGGAGCAGTTGCGGCAACTGGCGGAACAGGCGGGCGTCCCCAGCCTGCCGATCATTCCGGGGCAAACGCCGGTGCAGATCGCCGCGCGCGCGATGGATACCGGGCGGCGCGAGGGCTACGACATCGTTCTGCTGGATACGGCCGGACGCCTCGGGATCGACGAAACGCTGATGCAGGAGATCAAGGACATCCGCGCCGCGACCAATCCGGCGGAAACGCTGCTGGTGGTCGACGCGATGACGGGCCAGGACGCGGTCATCACCGCCAAGGCTTTCCACGACGCGATCACGATCACCGGCATCGTGATGACCCGGATGGACGGCGATGCCCGGGGTGGCGCGGCGTTATCGATGCGTTTCATCACCGGCGCGCCCATCAAGCTGATCGGTGTCGGCGAAAAGCAGGATGCTCTGGAAGACTTCCACCCGGAACGCGTCGCCGGCCGCATTCTTGGCATGGGCGATATCGTAGGCCTGGTCGAAAAAGCCTCGGAGACGATCGATCAGGCGGAGGCCGAGAAACTCGCCACGAAAATGATGCGTGGCAAGTTCGATCTGGAAGATTTCGCGTCGCAGCTGCGCCAGATTGAGAAGATGGGCAGCCTGTCCGGAATCCTCAGCATGCTGCCAGGCGTTGGGAAGATCAAGCAGCAGCTTGAAAATGCCGACATCGACAAGAAAATTCTGAAGCGGCAGGCGGCGATCATTTCGTCGATGACGATGAAGGAACGCCGTGTACCCGACCTTATCAAAGCCAGCCGCAAGAAGCGCATCGCCGCTGGCTCCGGCACTTCGGTGCAGGATGTGAACAAACTGCTGAAGCAGTTCGACGATATGACGACCGTCATGAAACGCATGAACAAAATGGGCCAGAAGGGCCTTATGCGAAATGGCCTTTCGGCGCTGATGCCCAAAGGGGCGCCGAATCGAATGGGACAACAACGCCGACCGTTCTGAGTACTTAAGGAGAAAGCCTCACATGGGTCTCAAGATCCGCCTCGCCCGCGCCGGTGCCAAGAAGCGCCCGTACTACCACATCGTTGTCGCTGACAGCCGCAGCCCGCGCGACGGCCGTTTCATCGAGAAGCTGGGTTCCTATAACCCGATGCTACCGCATGAACACGCCGATCGTATCCGGTTGCAGCCGGAACGCATCCAGCATTGGCTGAGCAACGGTGCGCTCGCCACCGAGCGCGTCGCGAAGTTCCTGGGCCATGCCGGCCTCGCGCCGATGCCGGTGTGGAAAGAACAGCCGATCCAGTCCGTGCCGAAGAAAAAGGCGCAGGAGCGGCTGAAGGCGGCTGAGGGCGCGGCGGCGGCGGTCTGAGTTGCCGGATCGTCTCATCCTGCTTGGTGTGATTGGCCGCGCGCATGGCGTGCGCGGCCAGGTGCGTGTGACCAGTCATACCGCCGATCCCGCCGCGCTGACCGGGTACGGACCTTTGTCCGATCCGAACGGGCGGCTTTTCACGCTGCGCTGGGTGGGCGACGGCATCGCCGAAATATTCGAAACCACCGGCGGACATCCGGTGAAAGTTTCCGACCGCACCGCGGCGGAACGGCTGACCAACACGAAGCTCTTCATCAAGCGTGACCGGCTGCCACCGGCGGACGACGATGAATATTACCTCGCCGACCTGATCGGGCTGGTGGCGGAGGACGCGGCTGGAAAACGATTGGGCACGGTCGCGGTGGTCCACGATTACGGGGCCGGTGTTAGCCTGGAGATCGCGTTGGACGATGGCGGTTCGTTGATCCTCCCGTTTACGGTGGCCTGCGTGCCGGTCGTATCTATTGAAACCGGCCGCCTGACCATCGCGCCGCCAGACGAAATCGACGTGCCGGAAAACGCGGATGCGGCGCCGCCCCTGAAACGACGCGACCGGACTCAGCAAGGTGGCCGGGAAATGCCGGACCATGACGATGACGTGGAGGAAGCGGCATGACCTGGCGCGCCTCCGTCCTGACCTTGTTTCCCGAGATGTTTCCCGGCCCGCTTGGCCATTCTTTGGCGGGACGAGCGTTGGAAAAGGCCATCTGGTCGCTTGAATCCGTCCAGATCCGCGACTTCGCCGCCGATCGGCATCATTCCGTGGACGACACACCCTTCGGTGGCGGGGCGGGCATGGTGATGCGGCCCGATGTGATCGACGCGGCGGTCGACCGTGTCGCGGACGGACGGCCAATCCTGTGCCTGACCCCGCGTGGCCGCCGCTTCACCCAGACTGACGCCACGCATCTGGCCGCGGGTGACGGGGCGATCCTGGTATGCGGCCGGTACGAGGGAATCGACCAGCGGGCCATCGAGCATCGCGGCATGGAGGAAATCAGCGCCGGAGACTATGTGCTATCCGGCGGTGAGCCCGCGGCGCTGGTCTTCCTGGACGCCATCGTTCGTTTGTTGCCCGGAGTCATGGGCGCGGCGGACAGCGCGACCGAGGAAAGTTTCACGCACGGATTATTGGAATACCCGCACTATACACGGCCCGCGGAATGGCTCGGCCGCCGCGTCCCGGACGTTCTGCTGTCCGGTCACCACGGCGCCGTCGCCGCGTGGCGCCGCGCGGAAGCGGAACGCATCACCCAACAACGCCGCCCCGACCTGTGGGCGGCCCATATCTCGGGGCTTCAGGTCCCGGCATGTTGAAAGGACCACCGCCATGAACATCATTCAACAATACGAGGCCGAGCAAATAGCCAGCCTCACCGCCGCCCGCCCGGTGCCCGTCTTCGCGCCTGGCGACACGGTGCGCGTTGCCGTGAAGGTGGTGGAAGGCGAGCGGTCCCGCACTCAGGCGTTCGAGGGTGTCTGTATCGCGCGCTCGAACAAAGGCCTGAACAGCAACTTCACTGTGCGCAAGATCAGCTACGGCGAAGGCGTGGAGCGCGTGTTTCCGCTCTATTCGCCGGTGATCGCGGATATCACCGTGGTGCGCCGTGGCGATGTGCGTCGCGCCAAGCTGTATTATCTGCGGGGCCGTCGCGGCAAGTCAGCGCGTATCGCGGAAAAGGCACGCGTCATTGTCAGTGCAACGGAGGCCGCGCCGTCCGCCGCGGAGCCCCCCGCCGCGGAATAAGCTCCCCGTTCCGACGGCTTCGTCGCCGAATACTTGACTGAGTCAATATTCAGGTTCAACCTGAGCGCATGACGGGCCAATCTCAGACAACCATGGTCGACGACCGCGTCGCCGCGGTTCGCGCGTTCAACCGCTTCTACACGCGCCGGATCGGCGTGCTTCGGGAGGGCTATTCGCAGAGTCGCTTCTCGTTAACCGAGGCGCGGGTCCTGTATGAACTGGCCCATACCGATGGTGCCACGGCGGCCCGGCTCGGCACGGACCTCGACTTGGACCCTGGGTACCTCAGCCGCATGTTGCGGCGGTTTGGACAAGAAGGCCTGCTGACCCGCGGCGCGTTGGCCTCGGACCGGCGCCAGAACGTTCTGACCTTGACCGACAACGGACGCACGGCCTTCGCGCCGCTGGACAAGCGATCCCGCGAGGACATCGCCGCGATGCTGGCCACCCTGCCGGAACCGGCGGGGGAAGCGATGGTCGACGCCATGCGAACCGTCACCCGCCTGATGTCTGACGCCGCCTCATCCGGTTGGACAACCCGGCCGCCCGCGCCCGGCGACATCGGCTGGATGATCGCCCGGCACGGCGTCCTCTACGCCCAGGAATACGGCTTCAATCGACAGTTCGAGGCTTTGGTCGCTCAGGTCGCCGGGGCGTTCTTGGCAGAGCACGACCCAACGCGGGAATGTGCGTGGATCGCGGAACAGAACGGTGTCCGGGTCGGGTCGGTGTTCCTGGTGCGCAAATCCGACGAGATCGGCAAGCTGCGTCTGTTGCTGGTTGAACCGTCCGCCCGAGGCCTCGGGATCGGCCGGGGCCTGGTGCACGCCTGCATCGACCACGCGCGCCAGGTTGGCTATCGCGGTTTAACGTTATGGACGAACGATATTCTGGTGGCCGCGCGCGGCATCTACCATTCCGCTGGGTTCCGCCTGATCGCGAGCAAGCCACACCATGATTTCGGCCCGCCGATGGTGGGCGAGGAATGGGCACTGACACTTTGACTTCTGTCGGTAACGGATGACTTTCGGAACGGATACGCCGTCATGACCGGTAAGGGTGTAGTAAGGCGGCGCCTGACAATAAACGGAATCCATTCGCATTCCCTCCCACGTCATCCCCGGACTTGTTCCGGGGATGACGTGGGAGGGAAGAACCGGCTTGCAACACTTATTGTTGGGCATCGCCTAAGTTCAACTTCAGGCGGGCTCGCGTATCTCACGCTATTTGTACCCAAATATCACCGGGATGGCCTGCATTGTAACGGCGGTCAGATTGTTCGTCATATGCGCCGCCAATGACGCGAGGACTCCGCCACCCCAATGGCGGGCGAGCGAAAAGATCGCCGCGGCCGGCAGAAGAAACAGAATCCGCCCCGGCGAGTCGATACCATGCAGCAACAACCACGGGAGCGCGGTCAGCAATGCAGTCGTCGCGATCGCGTGGCCCCGGCGTTGCAACGCTTCCCATAACCAGCCGCGGAAAAACAATTCCTCGGACACCGGCGCGAGAAATACCACCAGCCCGAGGCGCATCGCCACGATCCATGGGCCTCCATCGCCGAGACCCGCGAGGACATCGGGCGTGACCGACCGGGCGAAGGCGCGCAGGGCGGGGAACATGCCCATCAGGATGATGAAACCCGCCAGCCAAACGGTTGTCGCGACGCACAGGCCGGCGATTCGCGCCTTGCGCAGGACCGGTCTGACGCCAAGGCCATTCCAACGGCCATCGCCGGAGCTTCGCCGTCCGCTCCACTGGGCCCCGAACAGCAAGGTGGCCTGGAATCCGCTCGCTCCGGCCAGAACGATCGCGATATGGCTCGGTTCCGGCATGGCCGCCGTGCCCAACAGCAGACGCGGCAAGATCGAACCGCCCATCAGCACGGCGATGGCGAAAGCGGCGCCCACGAACCCGGCCAGGATCCAGGCCAGCATGCCGAGCAGCAGGAAAACCGTTCCCCGCTGCCCGGCCGCCCATGGGCTCGCCAATCCGGCGAGGCCTCAGTTGTAATTCAGTTTCAGCCCTGGCTCTGGCCATTGCATGACCGCGAGCCGCCCGGTGTCGGACAACGTGATATAGGCGGTCTTCATGTCCGGCCCGCCGAAGCAGATATTGGTCGGATACGTGTCCGGCATCTTCACCTCGCGCACGATGTCGCCCGACGGCGAAATCTCGGTGATATAGCCGGTGGTCAACGTCGCGACGCAGATATTGCCGCTGGCCATCACCGCCAGGCTGTCGAAACGCGCGTCGCTGCCCAGTCCCGCGATTACCCGCCCGCTGTGCGCGGCATAGGGTTTTGGGGCTTTCAGTACTCCGGGAGCCTCGATATCGAACACCCAGAGACGCGCGCCTTCGGTATCGGCCGCGTAAAGCGTTTTGCCGTCCGGGGACAAGCCGCAGCCGTTCGGGCTCAGGATCGGGTAGGCGATCTCGACGATCTTCGAGCCGTCGGGCAGCGCGTAATACAGTCCGCCATGATCGCGATGCCGGGCGTAACGCTTGCCCAGGTCGGTGAAGTAAAATCCTCCGGCCGTGTCGAACACCAGATCGTTCGGCGCGGACAACACATGTCCGTTCACCTCCTTATAAAGGAGCGTCGCCTCGCCGGTCTTCGGGTCGAGCCGCTGTATCGACCCAAACTTATAGTCGGGATGCGGGCCTATGCCCATCGAGTGGCCCTCGACGTACCGGCTGCCACCGTTGTTGCAAAGGTAAAAGAAGCCATCGGGACCGATCGCAAGCCCGTTGGGTCCGCCGCCGCAGCGGGAAAACACGCTGACCTTACCGTCCGGCGTAATGCGGGAACACTGGTTGTTACGAATCTCCGTCAGCACAACGGAGCCATCGGCGCATACCACCGGGCCCTCCGGGAATCCCAGGCCGGTCGCCAGAATTGTTATGTCGGTCATTGTCGTATCCTCCCGTTGTCGGTACCCGGGAGTGTCGCTGGTCTGGCGGGTGCGTCAACCGCGGACAATCATCGTAGAGTTGACCGGGCCGCCTCCATCCGGAATGGCTGACATGCGGCGCCGCGCCGGGACAGATTGGCACAGACGGTTCGTGCCTCAGTTTCACTCACACCCAGTAACTGAGCGTGGTACGTCGCGCGGCGGCCCACGATCACCGGCTGAACACGGGCTTGCCCACCCGGCGCTATCCGCGCCGATTCCTGAGCAACCTCCCACGCGGTGCGCTCGGCCACGAAGCCGCCAATCTGAACACCGCGATCGCGCGAGGCCCGGGGCGCCAGAACCGGCCGGCCGGCGGGAACGGCGGGTTGCGCCGTGCGGAAGGAAAGGGAAGTCGCCGCGTTGGCCAGAGTGATCAGAGGATTGCCGAATCGCGCCATCGTGGTCCCGTTCGCCTGCCCGAAACCGTTGTCCAGCAGCATGGTCATATGCTGATCGCGCTCGGTGTTCGACGCCGCGCCCATGACGACACCGATCAGCCGGACGTTGCCGCGAACCGCGGAACTGACGAGGTTGTGACCCGCGTAATTGGTGTATCCTGTCTTCATTCCATCCGCGCCGGGATAGGTGCGCAGCAACGTGTCATGATTCGGAATGACCCGATTGCGCCAAATAAACCCGGAAACGCCGAAGTAGCCATAGAGCTGCGGAAAATCGAGCACGAGCCGCCGGCCCAGGGTGGCGAGGTCGCGAGCCGTGGTCCACTGATTCGAATCGGGCAGCCCCGAAGCGTTACGGAAATTGGTGCGATTCATGCCCAGGGCCCGCGCGCGCAACGTCATCATCTGCGCGAAGCGATCCTCGCTTCCCCCCAGGAATTCGCCCAACGCCGAGGCGGCGTCATTCGCGGACTTTGTCACGAGGCCGAGGATCGCTTGCTCGACCGTCAGCGCTTCTCCTGGTTGCAAGCCCAATTTCGAAGGGGCCTGCGCCGCCGCCCACGCCGAGACCGGCACATATTGATTGAGCTGGACGCGGCGGTCCCGCAACGCTTCGAACGTCATATAGAGAGTCATTAATTTCGTGAGGCTGGCCGGAAAGCGAAGCTCATCCTGGTTCACCCCCATGATGATCCGGCCGCTGTGCGCCTCCACGATGATCGCGCTGTACCGGGCCGACCCGACCTGGGCCCAAGCCGATCCGCCAGGGAACGGCATCAGAGACAGAAGGACACCGAGTGCCACCAGTACGATGCCCCGAACAGGCGCCGACAGTCTGAAGTTTCCTTGGTGACCCATCCCTGATCCCCGGTCCTGATCCCTGGCCTGCCAATGCTCGCGGCACGCATGACCGAAAGTTAACAGGAGAAAGCCGGGGCGTCCAGTCAGTAATTCATCAAACTGAACAGGTTACAGATCGCTGTTAGAGTCCCTGGTGGAGGTCGATCGAAGCGGCCGGATCGTCATCGAATATTTTTGTGCAACGCACCATTTTCTGCTTGAACCGATCGCGCCAAGTGCCTATATCCGACCTTGTGCAGTGCAGCAAAGGTGCTGACCAAGAATTCCCGAGGTCTGGAGTGGCGCCGGTCGCGTTCCCACCCTCCGACAGGAGAGACGGCGATGAGCCAGAAGCCCAGAGCAGGCGCCCAGACCCCTACGGCCTCCGTCGCGAAAACCCCGGTGGCTGACATGGTCCGGGCCGCGGTGGGACCAGCGGTGATCGAGGTGACCGCCCCGCCGGCCGAAACCGCGCTCGCGGCGCAAACCACCGACGCGGTCGCCGAACCAATCGCAGCAGCCGCGGAGACGATCGTAGCTGTCATTCAGGAGGTGGCCGAACCCGCCGCCAGACCAAAAACCACGACACCCACACCCCCTCAAGGAACGAAGACCATGATGAAAAGCACCGAAGATTTCGTCGCGTTCGGCCAGGCCAATCTGGAAGCCTTCGTGAAGTCCGGCCAGATCTGGAGCACCGGCGTGCAGGAACTGACGAAGCAGTTCGCCACCACCGCGAAAGCCTCGTTCGACGAGTCGGTTTCCACGTTCAAGGCGCTCAGCAGCGTGAAGTCGGTCCAGGAAGCGATCGAACTACAGAGCACCTTCGCGAAAGCCTCGCTGGGAAAAGCGATGGCCGAGTCGAACAAACTGACCGACGCGTCGATCAAACTGACCGAACAGGCCCTGGCGCCAATCACCGCGCGCGTCACCGTCGCGGTCGAGACTTTCGGCAAGGCTGCCTGAGCAGCTCTCTGAGTTGCCTGGGTCGCGGCGTTTCCTCCCTCCCCGATCGCACTCAGGCTTCACGGCGAAAACGCCCGGATCTTCGGATCCGGGCGTTTTTGATTCCGTTCTGGTCGAGCGGCCTGGTTGCACCGGTCGCGCGCCCGGGGGATGTTGGCCGCGAATGGAGGGACGCGCGCATGACCGGCACGATCGCCATCGTCACAGGCGGCCTGCGAGGCCTCGGTCGGGCCATGACTCTGGGGTTGCTGGAGCAAGGCCATCGCGTCGCGGCGGTTGGACATATCCCGGAAGACGCGGACGAAATACGAGGACTGGCGGGCGCGAACGCGGCGCGGCTGTTGACCTTGGCCGCCGACCTGCGCAAACCAGCCGAATGTGATCGCGTTTTCGCGGAGACCCGCGCACGGTTCGATAGCGATCCCGCGATCCTCGTCAACAACGCGGGCCTGACCTTCACTTTCGTCGATCCGGCCCGGTTTCGCCGGGAGAAACCACAGCGCTTCTGGGAATGTGACGACGAAATCATCCAGGCGGTGATGGATACGAATTTCGTCGCCGCCGATCAGATGGCGCGCCGCGCTGTCCCCCTGATGTTGAAGGCCGGTTGGGGCCGCGTGATCAACGTCACCACCAAGCTGGACACGATGAACCGCATCGGCAGCGATCCTTACGGGCCCTCGAAAGCCGCGCTGGAAATGGCCACCGAAATCTGGGCCAAGGAACTGGCTGGGACCGGTGTCACGGTCAATATCGTCAATCCCGGCGCGGGCGCGAATACGCCGGGAATGGCCGCGGAGATGCGCGCGCGCTCCGCCGCCGCCGCGGTGCCGTTGCTGGTCGAGCCGGCCGATATGGTTGGGCCGCTGTTGTTTGTCGTTTCCCGCGCCGCCGGCGACGTGAACGGGTTCAGGTTCGATGCGAACAACTGGCACGCGGATCGCGATCCGAAGACGCTGACGCGTCCGGCCGGGTTCACGCTATATCCGGAAGGCGGATGGGACTGATTGATGCGGTCCCTCGCGCCGTCTGTGGGGTGTCCCGTGCTGTCCCCCTTGCCGAACCCGCCGGGACGCGCGAACCTCCCCGTATGGCTCCGATCGGTGGCGCCACTTTTTTGGGCGGCGGCTCAGGATGCTTCCACGAGGGGGGCCTGATCCGATATGATCGGCGCCCGCGAACGGAAGGATCTGGCGACGTGCCGGTGCGTATGAACAAGGCTGAGCGATGAGCGGTGGCGACAGACGCGGGACCGGAGGGGGCAACACCGAGAACCCCAACACCGGTGTTGTGGTCAAGGCGCGGCCCAAAACCCGCAAGCCCGCCATGTACAAGGTTCTGATGCTGAACGACGATTACACACCGATGGAATTCGTCGTGCATGTGCTGGAGCGCTTCTTCCAAAAGAACCGGGAGGAAGCAACCCGAATCATGCTACATGTCCACCGCCGCGGCGTCGGTGTCTGCGGTGTCTTTACCTACGAGGTCGCCGAAACCAAAGTCACCCAGGTGATGGACCTTGCCCGCCAAAACCAGCACCCTTTGCAATGCACGATTGAAAAGGAATAGCGGCTGACCCCGCGCTTTCACGGTCCACCAACGGACCAAGTAGACCAGGAGCAGAGACCCATGTTGTCCCGGAATTTGGAGCAGACGCTGCACAGAGCCCTGTCCCTGGCCAGCGACCGCCGCCATGAATACGCAACCTTGGAGCACTTGCTTCTGGGGCTGACAGAAGACACTGACGCCGCCACTGTGCTCAAAGCGTGCGGCCTGGACCTGGACAAGCTGAAAACAGACCTGCGCGAGTTCCTGGACAAGGACCTCGCGGGCCTTGCCACGGACCGCCCCGGCGATCCGAAGCCAACAGCCGGCTTCCAGCGTGTCGTGCAACGGGCCGCGATCCACGTTCAGTCCTCGGGCCGCGATGAGGTCACCGGCGCCAACGTGCTGGTGGCACTGTTCAGCGAGCGGGAGAGCCACGCCGTGTATTTCCTGCAAATGCAGGACATGACCCGGTTGGACGCGGTGAACTTCATCAGCCATGGCATTGCCAAGGCGCCGGGACGTTCGACACAACGGCCGGTGCTGGGGTCGAACAACCAGCAGCCAAATGAAAACACCCCCGACCCGGAACGGGAGGAAAAACCGAACCGCCGCGGCAATCAGGACGCGCTGACGAATTACTGCGTGAACCTGAACAAGAAGGCGCAAGCCGGGAAGATCGACCCGCTGATCGGCCGCGAGATGGAGATCGAGCGGACGATCCAGATTCTGTGCCGCCGCACCAAGAACAATCCGCTTTACGTCGGCGATCCCGGCGTCGGTAAGACCGCGATCGCCGAAGGCCTGGCCAAGCGCATTGTCGAAGGCGAAGTGCCGGAAGTGCTGTCGAAATCCACCATTTACGCGCTGGACATGGGCTCGCTGCTGGCCGGCACGCGGTATCGCGGCGATTTCGAGGAGCGGCTGAAGGCGGTCGTCAACGAGTTGGAAGCCCAAACAGGGGCGATCCTGTTCATTGATGAAATCCACACCGTGATCGGCGCGGGTGCCACGAGCGGCGGCGCAATGGATGCGTCGAACCTGCTGAAACCGGCTCTGGCGTCGGGCAATCTGCGCTGCATCGGAAGCACGACGTATAAGGAATTCCGCAACTACTTCGAGAAGGATCGCGCGCTGGTCCGCCGCTTCCAGAAGATCGATGTGAATGAGCCGAGCATCGAGGACACCATCAAGATTCTGCGCGGCCTGAAACTGAATTACGAAAAGCACCACAAGGTCCACTATACGGATGAAGCCATCCGCGCCGCGGTCGAGTTGTCCGCGAAATACATCAACGACCGCAAGCTGCCGGACAAAGCGATCGACGTGATCGACGAGGTCGGCGCGTCGCGCATGTTGTTGCCGGAGAACAAACGCCGGAAAACCGTGACGCTGCGCGATGTCGAGGAAATGGTCGCCAAGATCGCTCGCATTCCGCCGAAGAGCGTCTCGGCTGACGACAAAGAGACGTTGCGGACCCTGGAACGCGACCTGAAAGGGATGGTGTTCGGACAGGACAAGGCGATCGAGGCACTGTCGGCGGCGATCAAGCTTGCCCGCGCGGGATTGCGGGAACCGGAAAAGCCGATCGGAAATTACCTGTTCTCCGGCCCGACCGGCGTCGGCAAGACCGAGGTGGCGCGGCAGCTCGCTTCGATCATGGGGATCGAGTTGATCCGCTTCGACATGTCGGAATATATGGAACGGCACAGCGTGTCCCGGCTGATCGGCGCACCGCCAGGCTATGTGGGGTTCGATCAAGGCGGATTGCTGACCGATGCGATCGATCAACATCCGCACGCGGTGTTGTTGCTCGATGAGATCGAAAAGGCACATCCCGATCTGTTCAACATCCTGCTGCAAATCATGGATCACGGGAAACTGACCGACCACAACGGCAAAGCGGTCGATTTCCGCAACATCGTCCTGATCATGACGACCAATGCCGGGGCGTCCGATATGGCGAAGGAGGCCATCGGGTTCGGCCGCGAATCGCGCGAGGGCGAAGATGGGGAGGCGATCAAGCGCCTGTTCACCCCGGAATTCCGCAACCGCCTGGACGCCACCATCGGCTTCGCCGGCCTGACACCGGAAATCGTCGGCCGCGTGGTGGAAAAATTCCTCATGCAGTTGGAAGCCCAGTTGGCCGACCGCAACGTGACGATCGAGGCATCGTCCGCGGCGAAGGAATGGCTGGCCGAACGTGGCTACGACAGGCTGTACGGCGCACGGCCGCTCGCACGGGTCATTCAGGAGTACATCAAGAAGCCGCTGGCCGAGGAACTGCTGTTCGGCAAGCTGGTGAAGGGCGGTTCCGTCAAGGTGACGATGAAGGACGATAAACTCGCTTTCGATATCATCGAGGCTTCGGTGCCCGCGCTTCCGAAGCCGGACAGTGAGTCCGAAGACGGAACGGATAAAGAACCGGAGGCGGTGGAGTAGGACGGCCGTCACGACAGGCAAGCGGGAGTACGACCATGGATGACCTGACCCCGGTTGGTGCTGTGTGCGGTCCGGATGGTTGCGACGTCTCCGTTTCGGCCGAGGCGTTGAACCCTCAGGTTGCGGCGGGCACACGGATCGGCATCGTATCGGATGCGATTTGCCCCTGGTGCTATATCGGCAAACGCCAAATGGAGCGGGCACTCGTCACCCTGGGCAACGAGAGCCTGTCATTTTCGATCCACTGGAACCCTTTCCAGCTTAACCCCGATATGGCGAAGGAAGGCGTGGACCGCGCCGAGTACCGCGCCTGGAAATTTGGCGGGCCGGAGAAAGCGGCGGCGATCGATGCGCGGATCGTTGGAGCGGCGGCCCAGGTGGGGCTGGAGTTCCATCCGGAACGGATCAAACGGACACCCAACACGATCGACGCGCACCGTCTGATCTGGTTCGCCGGCCAGCGTGGCGTGCAGGACGCGACGATGGAGACCGTCTTCCGCGCGTATTTCATGGAAGCCCAGGATATCGGGCAACATTCCGTGCTGGCGGATTGTGGCGCGGCTTCAGGTCTCGATCGGAATGAGGTGATGGCGTTCCTGGGCGGCAATCTCGCCGACAAGGAAATGCGCGCGGCGGATCAGGCCGCTCGGGAAGCGGGCGTCAGCGGGGTTCCGTCGTTCTTCCTGGATGGGTACGGGTTGTTCTCCGGCGCGATGCCAGCCGAGACGATGGCCAATGCATTCCGTCAGGGAAACAAAGTGCTGCGGGAGCGGGCGGCGGGGTAAAGCCGTCCACGCAACGCAAGTATCCAAGGTACCGGCTACCAGCGCTCAAGCACCGGTGGAACTCGGAAGTGGCGCTTCATGCGCGCCGGCCAGGACCGAGCCCAGTTTGTCGATCAGATAGTCAGCGACGTCACCGTCGATGGCCTCCGCCAGCGTCAGAACCCGGGTAATCACACGGGCACGGAATCGTTCCAGATCCCTCTCGCCACCGTCGAACCCTGTCTCGTCCACCACCTGGATCGCTGACCGCAAGGCATCGAACATGGCTGGTGGCATCTCCGCCTTGCGGTACAACGCGGCGAACCCCCGACCGCTTGGTTCGTGAATCAGAATTTGCGCGTTCGCGACCGGTATATTGACCTTCTCCGCCATCGCCGCCTCGAAAAACGCGATATCGCCCATGCACAAGGCGCGAAACAGCAGCGTCGGCGTCAGGCGTCCGCCGTGATTCAACTGTGCCACCAATTGCCGCAGATCCTGTTCCGACGACCCGGCGCTCAAATGTATGATGGCGTGCTCGCGGGAACGTAGCACGATGTCCGACGCGAGCCCGGGCGATAACGCGTGCGATTTCAACAGACGCTCCTGCAATTCCAGCGACACGAGCGTGACCAGGCGTTCGGACACGGTCGCGGGCAAGCTATGGCGTAGTACCATCGCCTCCTTCACTCGTTCAGAACCAGCGAAACGAGTCATCGCGCGGTCGTAACTTTCCTCCTTAATTCCGGCCGAGTTATTTCCCATCAACGCCGCGACCGCGGGCTCTCCGGCATGGACGATCAACGCGTCGGACACCGTTTCCGCCAGATTGGGACGGCCAGCGATCGTCACCTGCTTCCTTTGTGTGCCTCGCCTGACCATTTCGACCAGATCGTCATCGGTGAGTACCACCGAGTCCGCCAACAGCGGCAGCGCGACGGCATCGATATCGCTCGCCAACCTCAGGGCGACCTCGTGCGGCAGGTCCGGCGAATGACGCAACGCACGAGACAGCGCGGCGCGGACCGTTGTCTCGACATCGTTGGCGAGGATGCGGACGATTTCTCGTGCCAGCGCGACCTCGCCTGGCGCGAGCCCAGGGCCCGAAAGATTCGCGGCCACGCTTTCCGCGAGTTCGGCGCGCAAATCGGGCGACGGTCGCGCCAGTAGGCGGGCAACGTCTTCGAGCGTGAGGGGAGCGGCCATTTGGGACCTCAAGAGTGAAACCCGGGCGTCCCCTATCGCACAGCCCAAATGAACAACGCGTTAACACGCGAGCCTTTGGGTTGAGTCCATTGTTCCCGCGTTTACCGCCCCCACCCGCGCGTGATATCTCTCGGGCAACGATCCAACCCCAGGGAGCCAAATATGACCTCCAAACATCCGGAAACGCTTGCCCTCCATGCTGGCTGGCGCCGCGACAGCGCGACCAACGCGGTCGCCGTCCCGATCTACCAGACGACATCGTTCCAGTTCGACAGCTCCGAGCACGCGGCCAACCTGTTTGGGCTCAAGGAACTCGGCAACATTTACACCCGCATCATGAACCCCACGCAGGACGCGCTGGAACAGCGTCTGGCGGCATTGGAGGGCGGTGTCGCCGCCCTGGGTCTCGCATCCGGCCAGGCCGCGTCGGCGTTCTCGGTGCTGAACGTCGCCAAAGCCGGCGACAATATCGTCAGTTCCACCGACCTTTACGGCGGCACCTGGAACTTGTTCGGCAACACTTTGAAGGATCTGGGGGTCGAAACCCGCTTCGTCGATCCAACCGATCCCGAGGCGTTCGCCCGCGCGACCGACGACCGCACCCGCGCCTATTACGCGGAAACCCTGCCGAACCCGAAACTGATCGTCTTCCCGATCGCCGAGGTCGCCGCCATCGGCCGTAAGTTTGGCATTCCGCTGATCATGGACAACACGGCCGCCCCATTACTGGTGCGTCCCTTCGATCACGGCGCGGCCGTCGTGGTGTATTCGACCACGAAATATATCGGCGGCCATGGCACCTCCATCGGCGGCGTGGTGATCGACGGGGGAAACTTCGACTGGGAAGCGCATCCCACGCGTCAGCCGTTATTGAACTCGCCGGACCCGAGCTATCATGGCGCGGTTTGGTCGCAGGCGGTGAAGCCGCTGGGTCCGATTGCGTATATCCTGAAAATGCGCGTCACGCTGTTGCGCGATCTGGGCGCCGCGATGGCGCCGTTCAATGCGTTCCTGTTCCTGCAAGGAGTCGAAACTCTCGCGTTGCGCATGAGAGCGCACAGCGAGAACGCGCTCGCCGTGGCCAATTTCCTGGCAAGCCGCAAGGGCGTCACCCGGGTCATCCACCCGTCGCGCCACACCGGCGTGGGGGCGGAACGGACCGCGAAATATTTAACCAAAGGGATGGGAGGTCTGTGCGGATTCGAACTTGCTGGCGGCGTCGAGGCGGGACGCAAGTTCATCGACTCGCTGAAGATGGTCTACCACGTCGCCAACATCGGCGACGCCCGCAGTCTGGCGATCCATCCGGCCAGCACCACGCATTCGCAGCTTTCTGAATCGGAGCAGGCGGCGACCGGTGTGACGCCCGGCTATGTGCGCTTGTCGGTCGGGATCGAGCATATCGACGATATCCTCGCCGACCTCGGCCAGGCGCTGGACGCCGCCGGGGCGTAACGGCTTCCCTGATGCCGGTTGCCCTGATCACAGGCAGTGCCCGGGGCATCGGCGCGGCGGTCGCGGCGCGCCTGCGGGACAATGGTTGGGACGTTGTCGCCGCCGACCGCGATCCATCCCCGGTGGGCCGGCCGGTGATCTGCGACGTGGCCGACGAAGCCTCGGTCGTGGCCCTGATCGCCGGTATTCGGATCTCCGAGGGCCGCCTGGATGCACTGATCTGCAATGCCGGAATCAATATCCGCAAACCACTCGCGGACCTGAGCCTGGCGGAATGGTCCTCCGTTCTGGGGACCAATTTGACCAGCACGTTCCTTTTGGTCCGTGCCGCGGAACCCTTGCTGCGGGCAGCCAATGGCGCCGTGGTCACGATCGCGTCCACCCGCGCCCATATGTCGGAGCCGTACACTGAGGCTTACGCGGCCTCCAAAGGCGGTCTCGTCGCCCTCACCCATGCGCTGGCGATCTCCCTTGGGCCGGAGGTGCGGGTGAATTGCGTGAGCCCGGGATGGATCGCGACGAAGGGGCCGGCGCCGAGCGCGATGGAGCATGCGTTCCATCCCGCGGGGCGCGTGGGCACAGCCGAGGATGTCGCGGCGCTGGTTGCGTTTCTGGTCGGCCCCGACAGCCGTTTCATCACGGGTTCGGAATTTGTCATCGATGGTGGCGTCACCCGCAAGATGATCTATCCCGATTGATAGCCTTGTCCCCCGCGCATCGGGGCGCATTGCTGACCGCGCTGTCCATGCTGTTGTTCGCCGTCATGGATTCCATGAGCAAGCTCCTGGTCCGCGATTATCCGGTCAGCGAGGCGTTGTGGATCCGTTACATAATCTACGCCCTGTTCGCCCTGGCCATGGCCCGCCGCGGCGGGATCTGGCGTCTGACGCGCAGCACGCGACCGTGGATGCAGACGGCGCGAGCGTTGCTGGCGCTCGTCGAGGGCGCGACCTTCGTCGTCGCGTTCTGGTACCTTCCGCTTGCCGATACCCACGCGATCGCGGCGGCGTCACCTTTGATGGTCGTCGCGATGTCGGCGCCATTGCTGGGGGAGCGGGTCGGACTGCATCGCTGGTTGTCCGTCCTGGCCGCATTCGCGGGTGTCATGCTGATCGTCCGCCCCGGCTTCGCACACGTCTCCTGGCCACTGTTCATTCCACTTCTCGGCGCTTTCCTTTGGGCGATCTACCAGATCATGGTGCGCTTCCTCGCCCGCGGCGATCGGCCGGAGACAACGTTACTGTGGTCCGCCTTCGTTGGCCTTGCCGCGATTTCCCCGATCGCACCGTGGGAGTTCCGTCTGCCCGACGCGACCGGCTGGCTGCTTCTGACCGGAGTGGGCATTCTCGGCAGCCTCGCGCACTACGCTTTGATCAAAGCGCTGGACCACGCCGAGGCCAGCGCGGTGCAACCCTATGGATACACTCTGCTGGTGTTCGCCGCGCTGATGGGCTGGCTGGTGTTCGGCGATATCCCGGGAATCTGGACGATCCTGGGCGCTTGCATTGTCGTTCTGAGCGGCCTTTACACCTGGGCGCGGGATCGCGAAGGAGCCTGACGATGCCACATAAACCGGAACTCATCTTCGAGCCGTTTCCGGCGGACGACCTCCGCCAGTTCGTGGAAGACCAGGTCGTCAACTTCACCATGGTCCTGACCCGCGCGCCCGACTATCAGCCGGTGGGGTATTTTCTCCGGCAGGATCGCGGTGAATGGGTCGGCGGATGCCTTGGTTATGTCTGGGGCAACTATTTGCACGTGCAATGGCTGTGGGTCGCACCGCCATTTCAGGGGCAAGGCCAGGGCGCGCGTCTGTTGAATGCCGCCGAAATCATGTCAACGGATCATGGCGCGCTTTGCTCAACGCTGGAAACATTAAGTCCCGCGGCGAAAGCGTTCTACATCCGGCGCGGGTATGAGGTCTTCGCGACGCTGGAGCGTTACGCGAACGATCACGCCAAATTCTTCCTCAGGAAGACCCTGCGAAAGAACGTTCCAGCACGTTGACTTCCTCCGGCGCGAACCGGAGACCCAGCTTGGTTCGCCGCCACAACACATCCTCGGCCGTGCGCGCCCATTCCTGACGCTTGAGCCAGTCGACTTCCCGCTCGGTCAAATCGGCACCGAAGACCCCGCCAAGGTCCGCCATCGACCCCGCGTCGCCCAACACCGCCGGGGCACACGTGCCGTAGGCTTGAGCCAGGCGGGCTGCCATCGCGGCTGGCAGAAAGGGATACCGGCGGACCAGGCCATCGCGTAACGCCGGGAGCCCATCCCGGGGAAAGTCGCCGCCAGGCAGATGAGCATTCGCTGTCCAGCGTGAGGCCATACCGGGAAACAGCGGCGCCAACCGGTCCATCGCGGCCTCCGCGAGGCGGCGGAATGTCGTGAGTTTGCCCCCGAAGACACTTAACACCGGCGGTGTCCCGGTTAGTTCCAGCACATAGTCCCGCGTCGCTTCCTGTGCCGCGGTGGCACCGTCATCTCGCAACGGCCGAACCCCGGTATAAGTCCAGACAACATCCGCTGGCGCGACCGGGTGGCGAAACCATGCACTGACCGCCCGGCACAAATATTCGATTTCACCGGCGGAAATTGTCGCCTCGGCGGGATCGCCCTCATAATCCTCATCCGTTGTACCGATCAGGGTAAAGTTGGTTTGATAGGGAATCGCGAAACAAACCCGGCCATCATGATTTTGGAGGATATAAGGCCGGTCATGCGCGAACAGGCGCTTCACGACGATGTGGCTGCCTTTCACCAGACGGATGCGCACCGGATCGGTCTGCCCCACGACATCGGACAACACCCGAGATACATATGGACCGGCGGCGTTGACCAGAACCCGCGCGCGTTCCTCGGCACCCCCGGACAATCGTAGCGCCCAGAGCCCATCCTCCGCCCGAGCTGTCTCGCAACGCGTACGCGGCCGGATGTCGGCGCCATGATCGGCGGCATCGCGCACGGTCAATACCACCAGGCGGGCGTCGTCGGCCCAACAATCCGAGTATTCGAAGCCGCGCGCGATATTGTCCTGAAGCGGCTCCCCGGCTGGATCGATACGAAAATTCAGAGTCCGCGTTGGCGGCAGGATACGCCGCCCGCCGATGTGATCGTAAAGAAACAAGCCAGACCGCAGCATCCACCAGGGTCGCCCACCCACCCGGTACGGCAGCACGAAACGCAAGGGATGAATGATATCCGGGGCCGCGCGCAACAGAACCTCGCGTTCGGTCAACGACTCCCGCACCAAGCGAAATTCGCGATATTCAAGATACCGCAAACCGCCATGGATCAGCTTTGTGGAGGCGGAGGAGGTCGCGCTGGCGAGATCCCCCTGCTCCATAAGCAGAACCGACAATCCCCGTCCCGCCGCGTCCCTCGCGATCCCCGCACCGTTGATTCCGCCCCCAACGATCGCGAGGTCGAAGACCTGGCTCACGGATGATCGTCAGGCGACTCGATCACGGTACCGGAATAGGGCTCGATGTAAACCAGGTGATCGTGGACTTCTTTCACCCCGTTGACGTTTTCAGCCACCACGCAGATGGCGCGGCGCTCGTCGGGGTTCGTGATCGTGCCCCAAACGTCGACAGCACCGTTCGCGACGGTCACGTTCAATGTCGTCATCGGCGCCCATGGTGCCGCTTCCAGTGCCGAGAGGATCGCGGCACGGATGGCCCGGTCATCGGTCTGCCTTGCCTGAGGTTTCGCGTCCCGCACATGGCTCAGCAATGCGCGCAACAGATCCGATCGCGCGACGACTCCGGTCATGTGGCCGTTCTCGATTACCGCGACGCGTTTGATGCGGTGCTTTTCCATCGTCTCCACGACCTCTTTCAACGGCGCATCGGCGCCGACGGTGATCACATCGGGAGTCATGACGTCGCTGACGCGCCTGCCATGAGCATGGGTAAAATCCAGCGCCTGACGGCCCGGGGAGACCAGAACGCGCAACCACCAGGGCCGATGCCGCTGAGTGCCAATCTCGTCGCGGCGCAGCAGGTCGCCCTCGGTCACGACGCCCACCAGCACGCCTTTGGCGTCGACGACGAACAGGCCGGAGATCCCGTGCCGCAGCATCAGGTTCGCGGCTTGCTCAACCGTCTCATCGGGTTTCACCGCCAGAACGTTACGGGTCATGACATCGGAAACGATCATCGCGCTTTACCTTCCTTTGGCCATCAGCCCGCCGCGAATTTCGCAAGCAGGCGCACATGGGACCGGATCCCGTGATGAAAGCAACGCTGCTCAAACTTTTCGTTCGGACTGTGTATCTGGTCGTCATCCAGACCGAACCCCATCAACAGCGTGTCGATCCCCAACACCTTCTTCAGTGACACCACGACCGGAATTGACCCACCACTGCCCATCAGCACCGCGGGCTTCCCGTACTCCTCACTCAGCGCCGCCTGGGCTGCACGTACCCAAACCGAGTCGGCGTTGACCTCGACACCCGGCGAGCCGTGGCCGCCCTCGAATTCCGCTGTCGCGCCTTCGGGCAAACGGTCCGAGACGAACGTCTTGAACTGCGCCATGACCTCGTCGGGATCCTGGCCGGACACAAGCCGGAACGTGATTTTCGCGGAGGCTTCGGCGGCGATCACTGTTTTGGCCCCCTGGCCGGTATAACCGCCCCATATGCCGTTGATGTCGGCTGTCGGCCGCGCCCAGAGGCGCTCCAACGCGGAATACCCGCGCTCGCCAACCGGAGCCGACAAGCCGATATCGTCCAGAAACGCGGCCTCGCTGAAGCCCAACTGGTCCCACTGCGCGCGTTGCGCGTTGCCGATCGGTTTGACCTTGTCATAGAAGCCCGGAAGTTGGATGCGGCCGTTCTCGTCGTGCAAATCGCCCAAAATCCGGGTCAGCGCATTGATCGAGTTCAATGCGGAGCCGCCATACAGCCCCGAGTGCAGGTCCCGCTTCGCCGCTTTCACGGTCAGTTGGACGTAGGTCAGGCCCCGCAAACTGGTGGTCAGCGCCGGGGTATCGACGTCCCACATATTGGTGTCGCTGATCAGCGCGACGTCGGATTTCAGTTCGGCTTTATTGGCTTTCAGGAAGGGTTCCAGGTTCTTGGAGCCGACTTCTTCCTCACCCTCGATCACCACCGTGAGTTTCGCGGGAATGCCGCCGCCCGCGTCGTGCCAGGCGCGCAGAGCTTCCAGAAACATCGCCACCTGGCCTTTGTCGTCCACCGCGCCGCGGGCGACGAAACGCTTGCCGCGTGGGCCGTCGACCAGTTGGGGTTCGAACGGCGGGCTCGTCCAGAGGTTCAGAGGATCGGGCGGCTGCACGTCGTAATGTCCGTAGAACAGGATATGCGGGCCCTTGTAGTCCGCCGGTCCGTCCAGGTGTCCGAGCACGACCGGATGACCCGGTGTGGGGCGGATTTCGGTGCGAAAGCCCAGGGAAGTAAGGCGGTCATGCACCCAGGTGGCGGCCCGGAGGCAATCGGCGCGGTGGGCCTCCTGGGCACTGATCGAGGGGATGCTCAGCAATTGGAACAGTGTCTCCCGCGATCGATCCAGGCGGGCGTCAACGTGGCGCAGGACGGTATCGATGGTCTCGGGCGATGGGGCGGACATCCTGGGTCTCTCCAGCGGAAGCGTTTTCGTCCGGACAGCATGGCGGAATCCGGCACGGCGCACCACAGGATGATGCTTCACGGAGGGGGCGACCGAGCTTTTCCGTCGCGTCCTGGGCTGACGCGGCCAGCTCGCTGACCGAGACGCGCGTCCCAGCCTACGCAGCCGAAATCCGGCAGGGTGTGCCTGAGCCGGCGCCAGCGCGACGATACCGAGTGTCGTCAGACCAGTTCGAGACGCACCTTACGGCCAACGATCTCAGCCGCCCGTTGCAAAGTCAGCAATGTGACATTGCCGTCCCTTGGGTCCAGCAAGCGGCTGATCTGGCTGCGGCTGGTTCCCATGCGCTCCGCCAGCCCTTTGCGGGTAAGCTTTTGTGCCTTCATCGCTTCCTCGATCTGCCAGGCCAGCACTTCCTTTATCGCGACAGCCTGAAACGTTTCGCGCGTTCCCTCGGTGTCGAGGAAATTGTCGAGGGATGTGAACCCCTTTGTATCGCGCGGTTCTTTGGTCACAGTCATAACAATCTCCTATCGCTCGAACTCGCGCTTTCGCTTGCGAGCCAGGTTGATATCGTCGTCCGGCGTCGCCCGCGTCTTCTTGATTAACCCGTGCAACACAAATCCGGCCTTCAACCAAACAAAACATCAGGCGCGCGATCCGGTTTCCCGGTAAGCTGCTTCGGACTTCCCAAAGCCCGTCTCCCATTGGCCGGCAAAGCGGCATGCCCACCGGCCAACGAAACTGAACACGCATGAGGTCCTGCCCAATGATCGCCCGCTCCTCGCTGGCGAGGCCCTTGAGCCAGTCCAGTGCCACATCCCCTCCCGCCGGCGTCCGGTAGAATATCACCGGCGTCTTGCGAAGGTTCTCGGGAGCCATTCGGCCTTCCGTGCTCATGATGTACATTATATTGTCCCTGTCCGTCAACAGCATTATTCCCGCCGCCACGAGGAGCCATCCGAAGGCTCTCGCGCGGAGGTTGACATCCCGGCATGAACGTTCGGTTAATGCGCCGAAGCACCGTTTGGACCTGGCCAGCATGAATTCCGCGAACGCGGGTCATGAGAAAATTCCGTTCCGGCCATACTCCGGCGTATGATCGGACGGTCGCGCCAGGTTGCCGCGCCACAATGCTTCAAACCGCATAAGCTTCGGATTCTTCGCTGTCCTTCGCCGACGGATCGATGGCAGATTTTCGAAATCGACCAAGGGACAAACGCCATGGACATGGTCCTCGACCGCAACGCCATAACGCTGGCATCGCGCTTCGCCGACCTCGATCAGCCGGTGCTGCTGACCGGCATTCAGGCCTTGCTGCGCCTGCTGCTGGAGCAAAAGCGTCTGGACCAACAGGCTGGCCTGAAAACCGCGGGCTTCGTGTCCGGCTACCGCGGCTCGCCTCTGGGCGCCCTGGACCGCGAGTTGTGGCTTCAGAAAAAACTGATGTCCGCGCATGACATCCGCTTCGAGCCCGGTGTCAACGAGGACCTCGCCGCCACCATGATCCTGGGCACGCAGGAACTGGACGCTTTCCCGGGCAAGAAATTCGATGGCGTGTTCGGGATGTGGTACGGCAAAGGACCAGGAGTGGATCGCGCGGGTGACGCGTTCCATTGCGCCAACATGGCCGGGACGCACCCGCACGGAGGCGTCCTGGCGGTCTCGGGCGACGACCACGGCGCGCATTCTTCGACCTACCCGCACCAGACCGAATATGTGTTCCAGAACGTGTTCATGCCGGTTCTCAACCCGGCGTCGGTGCAGGATGTTCTCGATCTGGGCCTCGCAGGTTGGGCCTTATCGCGTTACTCCGGGCTGTGGGTCGCAATGAAAACCACCGCTGAAACGATGGAGCAGGCCGCCACCGCCATCGTCCATTCCGCCAGCCAGTTCGTTGCTCCGGATTTCGCATTACCCGCGCACGGCCTCAGCCTCGATCACACGCTACGCTTCCCGGCCGAGCGCGCCGAACTCGAACGCCGCATGATCGAGGAACGCCTGCCGGCGGCCCTCGCGTGGGCTCGCGCGAACAAGCTGGACCGGCTGATACGCGGCTCGGCTGACGCGCCAATCGGCCTGATTACCGTGGGCAAGGCCCACGAGGACACACTCCACGCTCTGAAACGCATGGGTCTCGATCGCCACCCGCAACTGTCGATTTACAAAATCGTCATGACCTGGCCGTTGGAAACCGAGAGCCTGAAAGAATTCGCCCGCGGCAAACGTTTCCTTCTGGTAATCGAGGAAAAGCGCGGCTTCGTCGAATCCCAGATTCGCGATGCGCTTTACCACTTACCCGCTGACGAGCGACCGGAGATCAGCGGCAAAACCACCCCGCGCGGGGAGCCTTTGCTGTCGTCTCTGATGGAATTATCCCCCGAAATCGTCGCCTCCGGCATGACCCGCTTTCTGGGCGCGGCGGGCTTGAACCTCCCCGATCCGCCCATGCCACCGGTGATCGAGCGGCCCGCCAGCCTGCTGAAACGCGTGCCCGCATTCTGCGCGGGATGCCCGCACGCGACGTCGACCAAACTACCCGAGGGCAGCTTCGCCAGCGCTGGCATTGGCTGCCACTTCATGGCGTTGGACGACGGCGACCAAACCCGGACCTTCACCCATATGGGCGGTGAGGGTGTACCGTTCGTCGGGCTGTCCACCTTCACCGAAGTCAAACACATGTTCGCCAACATTGGGGACGGCACTTATCAACACTCCGGGATCATGGCGATCCGCCAGGCCGCCGCGTCGGGCACCCGCATGACCTATAAACTGCTGGTCAACGACGCGGTCGCGATGACCGGCGGTCAACCCGTCGAGGGCGGGCCGACCGTCCCGATGCTCGCCGCGCAGATCGCCGCCGAGGGCATCAAGCGCATCGCCATCGTCGCCGATGAGGCGGAGCGGTTGCCCCCCGCCTCGGCTTTACCGCCTGGCGTCACGACCCATATCCGCGCCGATCTGGACGCGGTGCAACGATCGTTGCGCGACTATGAGGGGCCGTCCGTTCTGATTTACGACCAGGTTTGCGCCACTGAGAAGCGCCGCCGCCGCAAGCGCGGAACGATGGCCCAGGCAGCGAAACATGTGATGATCAATGAGGCGGTGTGCGAGAATTGCGGCGATTGCTCGACCCAGTCGGGTTGCATCGCGATCGAACCGGTGGAAACGCCGCTTGGCCGGAAACGCCGCATCAATCAAAGCAGTTGCAATGTCGATCTGTCCTGCCTGAAGGGATTTTGCCCCAGCTTTGTCACGCTGCCCGGACCGCCTGTCGCACCGGCCGCCGATACAAGGTGGGAGACACGGGAAACGGAGCTGGCGGCTGGTCTGCCTGAACCGTCTGTGCCCCACCCGGACATCTGGCGCGGCCTGTTCGCGGGGATCGGCGGCGGCGGCATCGTCACGGCAGGCGCGATTCTGGCGATGGCGGCGCACCTTGAAGGGTGGCACGTCAGAACACTGGACTTTACCGGACTCGCTCAGAAGAACGGGGCCGTCGTCGCGCATGTGCAAATCGCCGCCGATCCGGATGCGCTCGATGTCGTGCGCATACCTCTGGGCACCGCGAATCTGATGCTGGCCGCCGATCTGGCGGTCGGATGCTCGGCGGGTGTGCTGGAACGGAATGCGCGCGACGCGGTCGTGATCGGCAACCTGGACCTCGCCGCGACGGCCGCGTTCAAGCGCGATGCGCTGCTGTCGATCGACGCGGTCCTGCATCGCCGGACGATTGAAAAAGTCACCGGCGCGAAGGGTTCGGTTTGGTTGCATGGTGTGCAGTTGGCGGAGCGCCTATTTGGCAACACGCAGGCCATGAACACGTTGCTTCTCGGTATTGCGTGGCAGCGCGGTTTGGTCCCCGTCGGGCGGGACGCGATCCTGCGCTCCATCGAACTGAACCGCGCCGAGGTGGCGATTAACCAGCGGGCCTTTCTGTGGGGCCGCATCCTCGCCGCGAGACCGGAGTTGATGGCCGAAATTCTGGGCCATGCCGACCCGGTGCCGCTGGACCTTCCCGCGTTGATCGATGCGCGCGCCGCGGCCTTGGTTGACTATCAATCGTCCGCCTATGCCGCACGGTTCCGGTCGGTCGTTCAGGAAATCCAGGCACGGGAAACGGCCGTAGCCGGCGCACCCGGGCGCCTGGCGCGCGCGGCGGCCGAGGGGTTGTTCCGGTTGATGGCCTACAAGGACGAGTACGAGGTCGCGCGGCTGCATTCGCTTGAAACATACGGGCGCGGGGCCGCATTCCATATGTCGCCCCCCGTGATCACGCGGGTGGACCATCGCACCGGACGACGGAACAAGATCGCAATCCCCGGCTGGATCGCATCCCCGCTGTTCCGCCTGTTACGGAAAGGCAAGGCCGTTCGTGGAACCGCGCTGGACCCGTTCGGTTACCAGGCCGAGCGGAAGGCGGAGCGTGCGTTGATCGAGCAATACATCGCGGATATGCGCACGGTACTCTTGGCTTTACGGGCTGACAAAATGGACACCGCGGTCGCGATCGCCTCGTTACCGGATACGATAAGAGGGTACGGCCCGGTCAAGGATAACGCTCGCTCCAAAGCCGGCGCGCGCCGCGTGGAACTGCTGACGTCGCTAAGCGGTCCGGGCACAATGGCAATGGCGGCGGAATAAACCAACCTTCCGCTACGGCAACGTCACCATCCCCATCCACCACATCGACCGGCCACCGGTTTCGATGTCGTAGTGCCGCGCGAAGGTAAGCTTCCCGTCGCCGCCGATACGGAACAGACTCAGCCGTGTGGGGATCTCTGTCCCGTCCGCCAGCGGTAGCCCCATGATATGAGCGCAAACCATCAACTGTCCCGTGGGATCGATATGGAATGTCCGGCAGTGGATTCCCCGCGTATCCACGTGCTGAATCGGCGATGGCTTACCGCTGGACTCGTCAATCGCGAAGACCGCGATTGAGTTCTCACCGCCGGCGAAGACCTTCTTGCCGTCTTTATCGACCGCGCTGCTTGCCCGGTTGGCAACGTAAACGAACCGCCCATTCGGATGCACATGAACCGTGCCCACGAGTTGATGGCCGCGGATATTGTCCGGTTCCAGCAGGGTGTTTTCCCGGAAGGCCGCCGTCGCCGCCAGCTTGCCGGAGTCATGGGTAAACATCTCGACGGCATTCTGACGTTCCAGCGACACGTAAATCCAGGGCTTCGAGGGGTGAAAATCGAGGTGGCGCGGCCCGAACCCGTATCCGCCGTTTGGGGCGATCGAGACCTCGTCGCACAGCACGCCGTTGTCGTTCCGGAACACTTTCAGCGCGCCCGGCTCCTCGGGTTTACCGCCAGCCGCGTCATGACCTCGCGTAACGAGGATGATATGGCGGTTGTCCGGCATCGCCAGCACCTGATGCGGGAATATGCCGATATCGGAGCGCGCGGGTTGGGATACCTCGACGCCCAGGGTCGCGTCTTCGTTAATTCGGTAAACTCTGAGATCGGGTGGGTTGTTGAAGGCAACCAGTACGTGGGCCGATGGGATATCCGTCGCCATGTGGATGGGCCGGTAAGGCAAGAGGATCGGCGCGCCGTGCGGGCTGAGCGCGCCCGACGAGGGGTCGATTCGAAAGGCGCTGACATGGTGGTTCGTACCGGGTTGCCCCATACCCGAGGCGCTGTCGCTACTGGCAACATACAGGAACTGACGCGATGCATGCGGCCACACATATTGCACGTTTGCCGGCATGCTGACGGTCGCGCGCCGCGTCAGTGCCGCAGCCTCAACGTCAAGATCGAAGTGGATCAGGTCGGCGCCGACGCTCGCATAGAGCACGGTGGTTTTTTCTGGCATGACGAATTCTCCCTCACAACGCGCGGCTCCCTGCCCCTGCCACAGGTGGCGTCGTTGTCTCCTCGGTAATCCGAACCCCGGCGGTAAACAATCGTGGTCGCGATGAACCAACTCTAGCCACCGGCGAAGGTACCTGGCCAGGGTCGCGGCCGCAATCAAGGGAGACGAGGCGCGCATGCCATTCAAGGTGCAGGTTGGGCCGCCCCAGATCGCCATTCACCACGCCATGACGGTGCTGGTGACGGAACCAAACGGACAGATGGTCTGGCCATCCGACAAAGGTCTCTATTTACTGGATACCCGGTTGATCGGCGCATGGTCGGTGCAAGCCAACGGCGAAGGCTGGGATCTGTTGAATGGCGGCGCCGTCGATCACGATACCGCCCGGATCTACCTCACCAACTGTGAATTCCAGACAGAGGACGGCACAATTCCTCGCCGGACGCTGTCATTGATGCTGTCGCGGGAAATCGGCGGCGGCATGCACGAAGACCTGGACATCGTCAATCATGGTCTGACGGACATTCTCTTCAATCTCGAGGTCATGATCCGGTCCGATTTCGCCGATGTCTTCGACGTGAAGGCGAAGCGGAACATCCGACGCGGCCATATCGGTTCCACGTGGCCGGACGGACAGACCCTCACCACGACGTAACGGAACCGGGACTTCCTCCGCGCGGTCTCGATCGCGGTGCGGCCGGCGGAGTTGAACGCCGTCTACGCCAACGGCCGCATCAGTTTTGAGGTCGATCTCGCTCCTGGACAAAGCTGGCACGCCTGTCTGCTCTACACGTTCACCGCCGGGGGACGCGTGTTCGAGGCGCCGGTGCCACATGCCACGCAACACGTGCCATCCCGGGAATGGCGCGACCTGGTCCCGGGACTCCAGACCGCCAATGAAGAATTTTACAGAATGTATCAGCAGGCGATCGACGATATGGGCGCTTTGCGTCTACCCGTCGAAGGCGCGAATGGTCAGGTTTTCGTACCCGCTGCCGGTCTGCCCTGGTTCATGGTGCCGTTCGGCCGCGACAGCCTGATCGCCTCGTTACAAAATATGATGATCTGGCCCGATTTCGCCCGAGGCTGGGGGGAGATCCGGCGATGGTTCAGCGCCGGAGGTTCCTGGGTTAAGTCAACCTTCCTTGTATTCGGGAACCTTGACATAAACCCAGATCAGATTGGCCAGCAGCAAGACAACCGTCACGGCGAACACATACCGGATCCCAAGCCCAGCCGCGATCAGGCCACCCATCACGGGCCCGATCGAGTTGCCAAGAAAACTCGCGGAGGCTGTCATTCCGTACACCGTTCCCCGGTTCTCGCGCGCCACGCTGCGCCCGATCAGCGCGTTGGCCGTCGGCAGGATACCACCGATGAACAACCCGACCCCGAACCGCTCGGCGACGAACAGCCAGTAATTATCAACAAATATCTGCGGTAAACTGGTCAACGTGGCGCCCAGAAGACAGATGAGAAGGACGCGGCGATAGCCGACGATGTCGCTGCGATTGCCCAGAAATGGCGAGGACATCAGGTTCGCGAGACCGGTAATGGAAAACGCGATCCCCGCCAAAGTCGCGATCTGTGGCGGGGAACCAATCAACTCCTGCACGAATATCGTGACCACGGGCTGCACGGTTCGCACGCTGAGTTGCGCCATGAGCAGAACGAAAAACAGCGCCATCAGGCCCGCTGGGCCAGTCAGCAGATGTAACCCCGACATCAGGGAGCGAGATTTTGTACCTTCCTTCGGCGGGACAAAATCCTCATGCACGATGAACCAGACCAAAATCAGGCCAGCAAACGTTACGGCTGAGGTGATATAAAAGGGCGTCCGGTAACTCCCGGTCAAATCGGCGAGGATGCCGCCCAGGACCGGTCCCACCAGGGAACCGACCATCTGCCCGGAACTGAGTAAGCCCAAAGCGTAGCCGAGACGCCGCTCTGGCACCTGGCTCGCGACCAGCGATATGGCGGACGTGGAGAACCCGGCGAACATGCCCATCACGGCGCGCGCGGCGAAGAACTGCCAGACATTGGTCGACAGTCCCATCACCGCGGTGAAGACCACGATCGCACCACTGGACCGCAGCAGCGACAATTTACGTCCGTGCCGGTCGGCGATCCGGCCCCACACCGGCGAGGCAAACGCGGCGACGAAGGATGTCGACCCCGTTATGACACCGCTCCAGATATCGACGCCCTCGACCGTGGTCACTCCCAGATCCGGCAACATCAGCGGCATGATCGGGCTAAGGAAACTGAACGACCCCGTCATGAGGAACTGGATTCCCACCATGGCCCAAAGAGTCCGGCGCCATCCGGGCGTCCCCTGGGCGATCATGTCGTGCGAATGGCTCATTCGGCTCCATGGTAGCGGATCGCCTGCCGGTGGAAAGGTTTGACACCGCGGGTGGGCTTTGAAACAGTCCGTGCCAGCGGAAATCAGGGACAGGGACCATGAGCAACACGATCGAACCAATTCCCCGGACGGGACCGCGGGCGGATGAGACACGGACCCTGCCGGAAGTTGGAGGGATCGAGCTCACCGGGATCGATTTGTCCCAGCCGTTGACGCAGGAGCGGAAGGACTGGTTGATGCGGACGTTCCGCGCGCATCCCGTCATCGTGTTCCGCGAGCAGAATCTGGCGAAGGACCAGCAGTACGAATTCACGCTGACCTTCGGTGAAATCGAAGGCCTGCACGTCAATCGTTTCATCGACGCGGCGAAATACACGCCCGTCCACACGGTGTCGAACATTGGTCCGGACGGTAAACCCGGCGCGCCCACACGGGAACGCGGCAATTACTATTGGCACAGCGACAAGTCGTACCATGACGTGCCCTCGCTGTTGACCATGTTGCACGGCGTCGAAATCCCGGCGAAGGGCGGCGAGACGCAGTTCGCCAACACCGCGCTGGCCTACGCGGCGCTTGATGAGGCCACCAAACAGCGCCTTGCCGGCTTGCGCGCGGTCCATAGCTGGCAGCGTAGCCGCATCCAGTCGCGCAGCATGCCGGCCACCGAGGAACAGATCAGGGAACGGCCCGCGGTCGATCACCCGATCGTGCGCACGCATCCGGATACCGGCGAGAAGGCCTTGTATCTGGGCAACCATGGCTCCCACATCCTTGGCTGGCCGGAGGACGAAGGGCGGGCGCTGATCCGGTGGCTGGAGTCTTTCGCGACACAGCCCGCGTTCGTCTATTCTCACCGCTGGCGGCTGGGCGATCTGGTCATGTGGGACAATCGCTGCACGCTGCACCGCGCGCTGCCACATGAGAACATGGAGGCCGAACGGCGTGTCCTGCATCGAACCGTGGTGAAGGGCACGGTTCCGTACTGACCATGCGCATTGTCATCCCCGATGAATACCAGGACGCCATCGAGCGGCTTCCCTGCTTCGCCTTGTTGGATGGGCATGAGGTCACCCGCTATCGCGAGCCCGCCGCGTCGTTCGAGGAACTCGTGGAACGATTGCGGCCCGCCGATGCGATTGTCGCGATCCGCGAGCGGGTCGCGTTCAACCGCTCGCTGATCGCGCGTCTGCCGAACCTGAAGCTGATCGCCCTGGTCGGGCGCAACGCGACCACGATCGATTACACCGCCTGTACGGAACACGGTATTCTGGTTTCCCGCGGCAACAGCAATTCACCCACGTCGCCCGCCGAACTAACCGTCGCGCTGATCCTCGCCTCGCGCCGCAATATCGTCATTGAGGCGGAGCGGATGCGCCGTGGCGAATGGCCTTATACATTGTCGCACCGCCTGCGGGATTCCACGCTGGGGATTTTCGGTCTCGGCAATATCGGCTCGCTGGTGGCTCAGGCGGGCGCCGGACTGGGAATGAAGGTGCTGGTCCTGGGGCAGGAAACCTCCGCGAGGCGGGCGGCGGAACATGGCTACGCGGTGGCCGCGAGCAAGGCGGCGTTGTTCGAGCAATCCGACGTTTTGTCGTTGCATGTCCGCTTGCGTCCCGACACGAAGGGCATCGTTGGACCCGAAGACCTCGCGCGAATGAAACCGGCAGCGCTGATCGTGAACACCTCCCGGGCAGAGCTGATCCAACCGGAGGCGCTGCTGCAAGCATTGCGTGCCGGCCGGCCAGGCTACGCCGCCGTCGATGTTTACGAACGCGAACCCATCATGAACGGCGATCATCCCTTCCTGTCGATGCCCAACGTGATCTGCACGCCCCATCTGGGTTGGGCGGAATGGGACAATTTCGACCTCTATTACACCGAGGCCTTCGAGCAGATCGCTGCTTTCGCGGAAGGCAAACCCTTGCGCCTCGTCAACCCGGAGGTGAAACCGCGCTGATGGACTCAGATCTGATCGCCTATTCGCCGATCGTGCAACGGCCACCTCTGCGCTGGCCGGGGGGCGCCCGCGTCGCGCTGTGGATCGTACCAAATATCGAGCATTACGAGTATTTGCCGAAATACGTCCGCACTCGCGATCCGTGGCCTCGGTCGCCGCATCCCGATGTGCTTGGCTATTCGCAGCGGGATTATGGCAACCGGGTAGGGCTTTGGCGCTTTTTCGATCTGTCCGACGATCTGGGCCTGCGGTGCACCGTCAGTTTGAACATGACTGTCATTCAGCATTACCCAGCGATCCTGGAGGCAATGGAAAAACGCAAATGGGAGTTGATGTCCCACGGCATCTACAACACCCGCTACCACTTGGACTTCACCCCGGAGGAGGAGCGCGCGGCGATGCTCGAAAGCCGCGAAATCCACCGGACCCTGACAGGGAGAGAACAGCGCGGCTGGTTCAGTCCCGCGATCACCAACACGTTGAATACATTCGATCTGGCAGCGGAATGCGGGTACGATTATACCGCCGATCTCTATCACGACGACCAACCAACCCCGTTGAAGGTCAAATCCGGAAAACTACTGTCGATTCCCTACTCGATCGATCTCAACGACGCGATCGTGCACCGGCGTGGTGAGGAGGCGGACGACTTCGCCCGCCAGATCAAGGATCATTTCGACACGGTGTACGCCGAGGGAGCCGAACAAGGCCGCGTGATGTGCGTCGCGCTACATCCCTATTGGGTCGGTCAGCCGCATCGCCTGCGAGCCGTCCGTTCCGCATTTGAATATATCCTCTCGCATCAGGGCGTCTGGCAAACGACCGGTGAAAACATCGTCGATTGGTATAACGCGAATTATTTGCCTCTGATGGAATCTCATCTCGCCGCGCGCGAGGCCGCCAATGGTTGAGTTCATCCCCACCAAGGTTCCGCCCGTCGACGAGCCGCGCGAGCCCGGCATGGACCACGCGCATTATCCGTTCCGCGCGCTGCCCGAGGCCCCACGTTTCGCGTGGCCGGAGGGCGCCCGTATCGCCTTCACCGTGACGCTGATCCTCGACCACTGGGAACTCGCTCCGCCGGACGGAGAAAGTCCCGATCCGCGCATCGTTTCGCCATTGGGTAAATTCCACCCGGACTGGTTGACGTGGAGCCATCGCCTCTATGGCGCGCGCGTCGGCATATTCCGCATTCTCGACGTGTTGGACCGCTTTGGTCTGCGGCCGAGTGTCGCGCTGGGAACCGCGGCGGCAAAGCATTACCCCGAATTGGTCGATGCCTTGCTACGCCGCGACGCCTGTTTCATGGCGCATGGCGATTATGCCACGCGCCGGATCACCAGCCGGATGACCGGCGAACGCGGCGCCATCGCCTCAGCCCGCGACGACATCGCCGCCGTCATCGGGCAGACACCAAAAGGCTGGTGCGGCCAGGATTTCAACGAATCCGCCGAAACGCCCGCTCTCCTGGCGGAGGCAGGCTTCGAGTACACGACGGATTGGGCCAATGACGACCGTCCCTATCTGTTGGGGCCCTACCCCGGTGGCCAGTTGCTGGCCTTACCGCCGCAGCCTGAATGGAACGATCTGGAATGCATGTGGTTACGCCGTGTCACGCCGCCCGTCTGGTCGGCGAACGTCGTCGAGGCCTTCCAGGTTCTGCACACGGAAGGTGGCAATGCTTTCAATCTGACGCTGCATCCGTGGCTGACCGGTCAGGCACATCGCATCCGTTATCTTCGCGACGCACTGCACCGTATCATGGGGGCGCCGCATGTCTGGCGCACGACCACGGACGCGCTGGCGGACGCCGCGCGCGAACAACTGAGCTAAGTGGGCAGCCGGCCGCGCCAAATTCGTTCCGCCTCCTGATTGGCGGCCTCCGCGGTCGCGGCCCACCCCAGGGCCACCAACCCGAGCCCGATCGTCGCGATAACCGTGGCGATCGCGGTTGGCGGCATTGCCTGACCGTGCCACACGGCCGCGAACAGCGCCGGCGTATCGGTCAAAGGTGTCAGGGGACCGAGCCCAGGAAGCGCGGGCAACGCGATTTCCGAACGTGCGTGGTTCCGATCCCATAGCCAACCCGTCGCGGGCTTCAACGGCACCCGTTCAGCCTCGCCACCACCGCCCTTCAGCACGAACAGGCGCGGCCGATGCAGCAGTTCCGCGACGCCCAGGTGCACCGCCAGGTACGGCGGATGGAATACGCCGTCGACTCCCGCCGGCGCGTCGGCCGGGTTCACCAGCCGCGCCACTGTGTTGACCGGCGAGCGCAATCCGAACAGCCGGCGCATTCCCAACAATTCCTCCATCTCGGGTGCAAGCGCACCCAAAGGAACGTAAGCAAAATGGGTCCGCCGAAGTGTCTCGGCCGCATTGTCCTTGTCTTCGGAGGGCGCCAACCCAAGCGCCCGCAGTCCCGACTCGACAGAAATTCCCGCGGAATATTCATTCGACCCATGCATCAACACGCCGGCCCCGGCCTGGGCCAACGCCAGCGCGGACAGCAAGAACCAGGGGGCCCCGCGCGTCCGGCCCGCGCCATAGGACGGCCAATCCAGATCAACGGACAATCCAGCCAAGGGGGCGAAGATGGAATCACGGGCCGCCTCGACCATGCCGGCGATTTCCGGTGCATCCTCGCCCCGGAAGCGTAGCAACATCAGGAACGCGCCAACCTGACGCGGGTCCGCTTCCCGCCGTAGGATCATCCCGAACGCCTCCCGCGCTTCCTCGCGGGTCAGCGCACGCGAACGTCCTGGCCCTCGCCCCAGGATCGCGACATATTTTGAAAATGTATCGTGTTGGACTGTCATACTCGTCCCTGTCTCGCCTGAGCTTGTCCCCGTGGCCCGGTTGCCGCAAGATCGAAATGGCCAGGAGGCGCCGGTGTTCACGCGGGACGCGCTACTACTGATCGGTCACGGTTCCAACAGCGTACCCAATGCCGCGCGCCCGCTTCTGGCCCATGCCGGGATAATTCGCGCGTCCGGACGTTTCGCCGAGGTCGCCGTTGGCACTTTATTTGGCGAACCAAATGTGCTCGCGGCATTCGATGAACTCACCTCGGCGATGATCCATGTTGTACCCTTTTTTCTCGAAGATGGATATTTCACACGAATTGCGATCCCGGATTTGCTGTTACCGAGGATCTCCGAATCGCGCGTGCTTCGATTTTGCCCGCCGATCGGGTCATACAACGGGATCGCGGGATTGCTGGAAAAACGGCTTCTCACGCATTGCGACCTGTTCGGCACCGATCCAAAAACCCTGTCCGTCATGCTCGTTGGCCACGGTTCCGCGCAGAATCCTGGGCGGGCTCGGGCGCTCCGGCGGCATGCCGCGACGCTTGAAACCAAGCACCGTTTCGGATGGGTCCGTGCCACATACCTGGAGGAAGAGCCCTTCGCCACCACCACACTGGCCGCCTCGCGCGGCCATGTCGCCGCCGTCCTCGGGTATCTCGTCAACGAGGGTGCCCATGCGACCCACGACCTGCCGCGCTTGATTACTGAGGAACGTATCTATCGTGGAACGACATGGCCCCCGGTCCATGATCTGGGTTCCATCGGCGCCGACAAGGCGTTGCCTCAGATGATACTCGACCAGGTGACCGCAACGAGGTGACGCACTCGCCCAATCCGTTTATCGTCCATCTTACGGTGGGAGGCAATCGATGTTCGCATATGTGGGCTGTTATACAACACCCGACCGCGACGGCCGGGGCGACGGGATCCACGTCTACCGGGTAAACGGCGCCGGCGACGCGTGGACCGAAATTCAGGTTGTTGGCGGATTGGACAATCCGTCGCTGTTCACGTTTCGCCGCGACCAATCAGTGATGTATTCGGTTCATGGGGGCCGGAATCTGATCAGCGCATTTGCCGTGGACCGCGCCGGTGGACGGCTGACTTTACTGAACCAGATGGATTGCCAGGGAAATAACCCTGTCGATTGCGCGCTCGATCCATCCGAGCGCTTTCTGGTCATCGGAAATTATGGCAGCGGCGCCCTGGCGGTCATGCCATTAAAGAAAGACGGTGGATTGATGCCTGTCAGCCAGCTCGTGACGCTGACCGGAACCCCCGGGCCCGACCCGGCGCACCAGACGTCGTCACACCCTCACGCCGTGATTTTCGATCCCTCCGGCCAGTTCGTGATCGTCCCGGACAAGGGATTCGACAGAACGTTCTTTTTCCGGTTCGACAACGGCCGTCTTGTTCCGGCACCGCGGGGATCCATCGCCTCGAAGTCTGGCGCCGCTCCCCGGCATACGGCGTTTCATGCGTCGCTTCCGGTACTTTATGTGAACAATGAACTGGACTCGACCGTGACGGTGTTCGAATGGAACCCGGATAGCGGTCATGTCAGGGAAGCTCAGGTGATCGGCACGATCCCGGACGGGCACGACGGCCGCAACACGACCGCCGAGATCGCGGCAAGCCCGTGTGGCCGTTTCCTTTACGTTTCAAATCGCGGACAGGACAGCGTTGTGCTGTTCCATGCCGATCCGCGCACCGGTCATCTGACCTTCGCCGGCTACACGCCAACCGGCGGGCGCCGGCCACGTTTCTTCACGTTGGACCCAAAAGCCGAGCGATTATACGCGGCGAACCAGGACAGCGATGACATCACCGGCTTCCGGATCGACTCCGCGACCGGCGCACTGTCTGCCATGGGCGTCGTCGCGCGCACAGGAAGCCCCTCCGCGATCGGTTTTGTCCTCGCCTCTTGAACAGGTCTTGGCGATACGTTGATAATACGTTGACATGTGGCTCGTTTGTTTGGGGGGATTGAAATGGCAAGGACCGCGAGCGGCCGTAAAACCACCGGCAAAAAGGTGGCGAAGAAGGCCGCCAGGAAGACCGCGCGGAAAGCAGCGCCCAAGGCCGCGGTGAAGAAGAAAGCCGCCGCCCCAGCCCGCAAAACCATCGCGAAGAAGGCCGCGGCTCGCGCCAGGCCGGCGGCGAAGAAGGCAGCCGCGAAAAAGCGGGCGATGGCACCGAAGAAAACCGCGACCCGCGTCCCGGCCAAAAAGACCGTTGCCCGCGTTCCCGCGTCGCGTCGCGCGCCGGCACGCCGCGTCCGGTCAGCGCTCCCCGCTCGCCGAAAGGCTGCCGCGCCGCGGTTGAAAGCGGCCGCTCCGGAACAACGCTTCGCGGTCAGCCATCTCAACGAGTCCGACTTCAAACCGGACGGGTTGCGGACGTATGCCTTGTATCGTGATCTCGGCATCGCCGCCGCGACCGGTGGATTGTGCCAGGCGCACGTTATCCGGTTCCTGTCCCCGTGCACGGATGAGGTCCGGAAACGGCATCTGCACGAGCCAGAGTTACAATTGATCTATGTCCTGAAGGGCTGGATCAAAAACGAATTAGAGGGCCAGGGCATACAGATGATGTCCGCCGGAAGCTGCTGGTTGCAACCCCCGGGACTTAAACACACAGTCCTCGACTACTCACCGGACGTCGAACTCCTGGAGATCGTTGTCCCGGCGGACTTCAAGACCATCGAGCTGACCTGATCCACGGGTCCACCGGCGACGCCTGGCACAGCCGGTCCCTCCAAACGCCCTGTCCCGGCGGGGGAACAGGACATTCGCGGCTGTTGTCGGCGGCCTGAGATAAGGAGGAAACCATGGAACTCAATCTTCGCGGACGTACCGCGCTGGTCTCGGGCGGGTCGAAAGGCATTGGTCTGGCCAGCGCCGAAGTGTTGGCGTCGGAAGGCGTCAACGTCATTCTGGTGTCCCGCACCCTTGGCGATCTGGAGGCCGCGCGGACCGGAATCATGCGCCGATGGAACGTCAATGTTCAGGTGCATGACTACGATTTGGCTGATTCCCAAAACGTCGACAGGCTGGTCGCGCAACATCCGGACATCGACATCCTGGTCAACAACGCGGGCGCGATCCCGGCGGGCAATCTGCAACAGATCACCGAAGACCGCTGGCGCCAGGCCTGGGACCTGAAAGTCTTCGGCTACATCAATATGTGCCGCCGATTTTACGCCGAAATGAAATCGCGCGGCCGCGGAGTCATCGTCAACGTCCTGGGCGTGGCCGGGGAAAAGATGGACCGGACCTATATCGCCGGGTCGACCGGCAACGCGGCGCTGATGGCGTTCACCAAGGCGTTGGGCGGCTCGGCCGGAGACGACGGGCTGCGGGTCGTCGGGATCAATCCCGGCGCGATCGCCACAGATCGTTTGATCACCATCATGAAGGCCCGGGCCAAGGACCGCTTCGGCGACGAGAACAAATGGGAGGAGCTGATGAAGCCACTGCCCATGGGCCGTGCCGGAACGGCCGAGGAAATCGGCGTCATGGTCGCCTTCCTCGCCTCCGATATCTCTGCTTATACAACCGGAACGATCATCACGGTCGACGGCGGCGCCGCGAACCGTGGGCCGATGTTCTGAGACCGGCACGAGCCCGCCGCGCGGTATTTCGCGCCGGCTCGCGGCCGGTCACCTTATCAGGACCGGCACCCCGACGGTATCGCCGGCCAGGTTGGTCTCGACCTCCAACCGCACCTCGCTGGTCCGGCCGGTACCGCTGGTCGCCGTCAAAGTGACTACATGCCGGCCCGGCGGGCTCAGGCGCCGCGCCGGTAACGCGAACGCGCCCCGTTCATCGACCGCCACGGCGAAGGTTTCCCGATCCCCCAGCCGGGCTGACAGCGCTGTCACGGGTGTGAGATTATTCAGCGCGCGGCCGGTCACCGCGGCCGCCGGGGGACCACCGGCGGCCAATGGAGGATCCAGCATGATAAGCGGGCCCCTCTCCTCGACGGCTCGCTGGAACACAGCCAAGGTCCAGGTGCCAACAGAGCGGCCCGTCGCAAGACCGTCGGCATTCTCGAAGGGGAAATGGATGCCGCCAAACACGCGGCTCTGAGCGGCTTCCTCCGCCGCCTGCTGGAAACCTGAGAAGACACGCCCGACACCCGCGAGACCGGGACCAACAGACGTGAATTTCGGCGTGCCGAACCAGGCGGTCAGGATCGTGGCGGCCGCTCCGCTGCAGGCGGCGTGACCCGAAACATAGCCTGGGTGATTCGGTGTCCACAAAAGTGGCGTCCAGTCCGGCATCGGCCGGTCTCTGTCACCGCCCGCGACAATGGCCGTGACCGGCCGCCAGGTCCACCAGGTGTATTTCGCATCCGCCGTGGCGATGGCCGCGTCAGCTATCGCGACATTGAGTTCCGCGAACATCTCGGCCTCGATGCTCATCCCACGGCGAAGCGGCGCGACGATTTCCGCCGCGATCGCATTCCAGTGCCCCGGGGGGGGTGAGGGTGCCTGGGCCGTCCGCCCAAAAATAAGCGATCTCTGTCTGATCGGGGGTGCGTGCGGAAGACCGGGCCGCGCCGAGGGACGTCAGAGTCATTTTCGCCTCCCAAAATGTCGCGGACTCGATGGGGGGCGGGCCGGACGGGCGGAACTGAGCGGGGCCGATCAGCGCGAAGGGCTTCAAGGAGGCCCATTGCACTTCTATGGGCGGGAGAAAGTCAGGCGGCGTCGGGCGCCATTGCCCTGGGGCGGTGCCGGCACGAAGCGCGGCGCCAGTGGCATTCCACCCATCGCCGCCGCGTATCGCGATCACACCGTCCGCCACCGCCCTGCCGAACGCCAACGCCTGGCTGCGCGCCGGTCCGGATGCCTCGTCGGCCAGAATGGCGGCGAGAGCCACGTCCAGTACCTTTTGCCGCGCCGGAAACGCATGGCTCAATATCCGGTGGGCGGCGGCCGTGACCGCTATGCTGGCCGTCAGCCCACGCGGCGCAGGTAGCCTGACCAGATATGCGGGGGTACCGTTGAGCGACCTGATCGTGTCCAGGACAGCGATACTTTCCAAGGCGAGAACGCGAGACGCCATGAACGGATTGGTCCCGTCCGCCTGGATCGCCAGGTTCGTCTGATCGATCCAGAACAATACCGGACCGGCGGTCACGGTCCCTACCGGGGAGCCCGGCCTCACCGAAGCCCGCGGATCGCGAACGAGCGAGCCCGCGAGGGAGAGCGTGCCCAACTCGGTCAACCCGGCCAGCGCGGTCACATCGGCGACGAAGGTGCCTTCAAGGTTGAGTACGCGAAGATCTCGCAGACGCGAGAGCGGCCGGATATCGCTGACCTGAGTCCCGCCAAGATCGAGCCTCCGCAGGTTCACCATGCCCGCGAGGGGTTGCACATCGGAGACCGGCGTGCCGTTCAGGCTCAAGAAACGCAAGGCGTCGTTACCGGCAAGGGGGCGAAGGTCGTTGACCCGGGTACTATCCAAATTCAACGCGGTGAGCTGACGCAATGACCCGAGAGGCCCAAGCGCCCTGACCTTTGTGACCGCCAAATAGAGATCCCGCAGCTGCGTCAGGCCCGCCAGGGGCGTCAAATCCTGGACTTCGGTACCGCCGAGATTCAGGTTCCGGAGATTCGCCAAACTGGCGAGAGGTCCGAGGTCGCCGACCGGCAAGAACTGCAAATTGAGGGACCGGAGGCCCGTGAGAGCGGCGAGCGGCGCGATGTCCCTTACCTGCGTTCCGCCAATATTAAGCGCCTGAAGATCGGCCATATCGCCTAGCAGCCTGTCGGCAGCAGTTCTCATTATGGAAAATCGGTCTCTGAACCGGCCGTCCCGAGCCAGTTCCCGCGATTTGGTCCTCTGTCGTTTCAGGCCTGACCGAGTCTGATCGGCCACACTTTTGCGCAAAGTGCGTGAGCCGGCCTTTCAGGCCTG
>SHWL01000022.1 GCA_009693865.1 Acetobacteraceae bacterium
CGGAGGATCTCAGGTCCATCCAGATGGCCTCGGACGGGCTGCGCGGCTCGGCCGTGGGCGAGGGCGGCACGATCCTGCGCACCGGGAATGCCGGCGCGTCCTGGCAGACACAGACCGCCGGAACGACGAAGGATCTCAGGTCCATCCAGATGGCCTCGGACGGGCTGCGCGGCTGGGCCGTGGGCGAGGGCGGCACGATCCTGCTGCTGACAATTCCCGATGTTTCCGCCATCCAATCCGCCGAGAATACCGCGGCGGCGGAGGTGGCTGTCACCGCCCTGGCACCCCCGCACGGCGTACCGAAGGAAGGCCTCGACAAGCTCAGATCTTTGGAGGAGGAGCGGAAGAAAGCCGAACTACAGCGCGACAATATTCTCCGGGCGGCGGACTACCTCGGTCGTCAGGTCAGGGAGCCGCCGACCCAGCAAAGTGGAGGTAATCACGGCTCGGATTTCCTCAATCCGATCTTTTTGCGGGCCTATCTGAATCGCGCGATCGTCATGTTGATCGTGTTCTTTTCGGTCAGCGTTCTGCTGTCGGTGTTTCGCTACAGCCTACGTTTGGCGTCTCAGTACGACGGCCGGGCTGACGCATTGCAGTTATCGGTGGGGGAGATCGACAAGCGTTTCCACCGGCTGGCCCACACCATGGTTCCGGTGGGTGTTGATTTCGGCAAAGCACCCCGTTCACCGGGTGAAATGATGTTCGATGCGGCCCGAGACCTGGCCCGGACCACGAGCCGCCGTACACCACCGGGCTGACGGCGAGATTAGAAACGGGCGACGGCGTCCATCCTGACGGACCGAGTGGCAACCATCCCGGTGGTTGTCCGCCGCACCGCGCGGGGGTACGTGTCACCCGACCCGGCCCCGCTCACCAAACGCCGCCGATCGATAATCGACCGGGCTGCACCAAGCTTGCGCGCCGCGCCGTGCTGCCGCAATGCTGTGCCGCACAAATCACCCGGCGCATGCCGCGAGGACAGGAGAGGCCGAACATGACCCAAACATTGGGCCGCCGCGCGTTGGCTGGCGCCGCCGCGCTTCCCTTCCTGGCGTCGATCGGCACCGCGCGCGCGCAACCCGCGACCGAGAGTACCTTCGAGCGCGTCCGCCGCGCCAAGGCCCCGCGGATCGCCGTCCTGCCCGGGGAACTGCCGTATTTCGTTAAAGACCTGGCCAGCGGACAATGGAGTGGCGCCTGCATCGAAATGGCCACCGACATCGCCAAAGTGTTCGACGCCAAACTGGAATTCGTCGAGTCCACCTATGGCAACTCGGTGCTCGATTTGCAGTCGAACAAAGTCGATCTGGCCTTCGCGTTGAACCCCACGCCGGCTCGCGCATTGTCGATCGGGTTCAGCCATCCCATGATCATCCACCCCTTTGGCTGTGTCGCCCGCAAGGGACTGAACCCGAAGACCTGGTCCGATCTGAACAAACCCGAGGTGCGGATCGTCTATGACATCGGATCGTTGCATGAAACGGCGGCAAAACGTTATTGCGCGAAGGCCCAACTCACGGGGTTCAAAAGCCGTGACGAATGCACGCTCAATCTGCAATCCGGGCGGGCGGACGTTCATATCCTGGCCGCCATCCTCGGCCTGTCCGCCGTGGGCAAGAACCCCGCGCTCGGGACCTATCACTTGCTGACCGAGCCGCTGGTCGCCCTGCCAAGCTGCCTTGGTTTGCAGCGCGAGGCTGACACGCGTTTCCGGGAAGTCGTGGACGCATGGCTCGACATGAACCGCGGCAACGGTCAGATTCGGGAGTGGATGCTGGAAGGGCTTGGCAAAGCCGGTGTGCCGGCCGATCAGGTTCCGGCGGCGCTGACCTTCTGACCGGGCAAGCAGTCCCGTGCCATACCAGTGGGACTTTGCCTTTCTGCTGCGGTACGCGCCGCTGTTCTGGAAAGGCGTGGGCGTCACGCTCGCCTACACCGGTGGAACGATCACGTTAGGCCTGCTGCTCGGTCTGCTGATCGGACTGGGCCGGCTGTCCCGTTCGAAACTGGTGAATTTCCCCCTCGTCGCCTTCATCGAGGCGTTTCGCTGCACGCCGTTGCTGGTGCAGATCGTTTGGTTTTACTACGCGCTGCCGGTCCTGTTGGGGATTCAGATTCCCGCGACCGTCGCCGCCGTGGCGACGCTGTCCTGCTACACCGCGGCGTTTTACGCGGAAATATTCCGCGCTGGCATCGTCTCCATCGAGCGCGGCCAATGGGATGCCGCCAGGGCTTTGGGGCTGCGTCCCTGGACCATGATGCATCAGGTGATTTTGCCGCAGGCGGTCCGGAGGATGATCCCGCCGTTCGTCAACCAATCGATCACCCAATTGAAGAACACCTCGCTTGTCTCGACGATCGCCGTGCCCGATCTGCTTTACAACGGCACGCTGATCACCGCCGACACCTATCGCCCGTTGGAGGTCTATACGGTCGTCGCGATCATCTATTTCGCGCTGCTGTTTCCCAGCACGATGCTGGCGCAATGGTACGAGCGGCGGCTGGCGAAAGACACGTAGGCGGCGCCCAATTATTACCGAATGGACTGGCACTCGGCCATGACGGAAGGAGAGGAGGCCACATCGACGCGATAAAATTTCGGTGTCGCTACATGTCAAACATCGCCTCGTCCCCGTGGCCGTCACGGGGACGAGGCGTGAAGCGTAAGCCAACCCTCAGGCGCGACGGCAGACCGTCAGATCGAGTCGTCGGACCCGCCGCCGCCGCCGGAATCCCAACCGCCGCCACCACTGTTGTCGGTCCAGGACGTATCCTGCGCGGGCGGCTCGGGCGCCTGTTGATCCCAGGAACTGCTATCGACGTAATCCTGGTTGGACCCCGCCGCTGCTCCGCCGCTTGGATCAGCCACCGGCGACGAAGACGGACCGCCCCAGGCACCACCCTGGGCGCCCGAGCCCCCGCCAAAACTATCGGACCCATGGTGTCCGCCGCTGAGCATATTGGACAGCAGATTGCCCGCCAGGATGCCTCCTCCGACGCCCGCCGCCATCGTCAGCGCCGTGCCCAGGAAGCCGGAGCCCCCGCGTTGGAACATGCCGGCCTGGGGAGGCTGCGCATATTGCGGCTGTGGCGCGTATTGCGGGGGAGGCTGCGCGTATCCCGGCGGTGGCGCGGCCTGCTGGCCACCCCACGGGCCGCGGTTGGGCGGCGGGGGCGCGGCCTGCTGACGGCCACCGCCAAACAAACCACTGAAAAATCCGCCGCCCTGCTGAGGCGCCTGCTGCGCCTGGGCTGCCTGCTGCGCCGCCTGACGGGCCTGCCCCAACTGCGCGTCCATCTGCTGGAGCCGGTTTTGCGCCTGGATCAGCCCCTGCTCCTGCACAAACGCCAGTTGCGTCATGCGGTACGCGGCCTCCGGATAGCGCTGGAACATCTGCGCGATCAGCGCGTCGGCCTCACGGTCCACCGGTGGCAGAGGCGGCGATTGCGTTGCCGGCACCGAGCCACCCCCGGCGAAGCCCGACGCCTGAGGCGCGCCCCCGACCCGGGCGATGTATTGAGAGATAAGGTCGCGTTCTTCGTTGGTCATGCGGGCCCCCATTGGGTCACGGGTTTTGAGTCCTCGGTTACGTCGCCGTCAACGCGCGATGTGGCGTCATGGCGGCTCCGGTTCAATGGCTGAACAGATGAAGCCGACGGTCCTCGATCACCGGGCAGCGGTCCATGACAACGACGATCCCGGCTGCCCGAGCCCGGGACGCGGCGTCCTGGTCGATCACGCCAAGCTGCATCCAGATACTGGACGCCCCAAGATGGATGGCCTCGTCGACCAGAGCGCTGGTGTGACTGGAATTGCGGAATACGTCCACCATTTCCAGCGGCCCCGCGTCCGCGAGGTTCGCCACGACCGTTCGTCCGTGCAGCGTTTGACCCGCCAGGACCGGGTTGACCGGCGTCACATCGAACCCGCGATCCAACAGGAACCGCATGACCCCATGCGAGGCGCGCCAGGGTTTCGTCGAGGCCCCCACCAGCGCGATGCGATGCGTGGTTGTCAGCAACCGCCGGATGGTCTCGTCGCTCTCGCCATCCACTGTCATGCGGGCTACCGGCGCCAGTCCAACCGCGGCTCGGCGCGCGCCGGACGGGTCAGCGGCTCATTGCGGCGAGGCGGGCGGGCATTTGGCGACGGAGGCGGCCGATCCTCCAGCGGAGGTGGCCCGCCATGTTGGTCCATGCGTTGATCTCCTCGTGGATCCCCGCGCGGGTCTGCCCGGTGATCAGGCTCATGCGCATTGTACAGCTCATGCGGCGCGGGCGGAATTGGTGGGCGGCTCACGAGCCGCTCCGGCATGCGCTGCTCGGTCATCCGGGGCGGGAAGACGTCGTCGTAGTCCGGACCGGGCACGCCGCCGGGCGGCAGCCGCAACACGACATGGCGGATTTCGTTTTGAATTTCGTCCAACCGTGCCTCAATCACATCCAGGCGGCTTTTCACCCCAAACACGCTGAACGGCATGAACAGGAACGACAGCGCCCAAAGCGACGTCGGCAGCAGCAGGATCAGTGGAACCCACCAGGGCAGCCATTCCGGCAGATTGAGCATTTGAAGCATGCGGGACTCCTGGCGACACTCCTGGCACGAACCGCCGCTTTATTCCACCCCGGCAATCGCCCCCATCGTTTCCCCAATCGAACGATGCAGCACGAGATCGGCGATCCGGTCCAACCCCGTCGGCTCCCGGTTCACGATCACCAGCGACGCGCCATTCCGCTTGGCGAGTTCCGGAAAACCGGCGGCCGGATACACCACCAACGAGGAGCCCAGGGTGATGAACAGATCGGCGAGCAACGTTTCTTGCTCCGCCCGCCGCATCTCGTCGACAGGCATCGACTGACCGAATGAGATGGTCGCCGTCTTTACCCAACCCCCGCAGGCGCAGTGCGGGATAATGTTGTCCTGCTCAAAATCCACGCGGAGCGCGCCGATCTCGTAACGCTGCTTGCAGTCCAGGCAGTGGGCGTAGGTGGTGTTGCCGTGCAGCTCTATCACCTTCGAATCGGGGATACCGGAATCCTGATGCAGACCGTCGATGTTCTGGGTGACGACCGAGGTTGCCTTGCCGCGGCGGATCAGCTCGGCACAGGCGCGATGGCCGCGATTGGGTGTGGCCTGGCGAAAGGTATCCTCCATCGCGAACCGCCGCTTCCAGGTTTCGCGCCGCGCCTCGTCCGAGCGCATGAAGTCGCGGAAATCGATCGGCGCCATCTTGGTCCAGACTCCGCCGGGACTGCGGAAGTCGGGAATGCCGGATTCGGTGCTGATGCCCGCGCCAGTGAACAGCACGACCCGATCGGCGGTATCGATCAGGCGGGAGAGTTCTTCCATATCCTGCTCCATGACGTGTCCTCTCGGTCAGAATGGTTCCGGGTAATGGCCAGCCCAGACGCTGATGGGCGGTTTCGCATCGGGATCGGTGACGATATCCAGCAACGCGGGTTTTCCCGACGCGAAGGCGGCGTCCAGCGCTGGGCCAACGTCCTCGCCACGCGCGACGCGGATGCCGTTGACGCCGCACGCCCGCGCGATGGCGGCGTGATCGACCTCGGTGAAGTGGACGGCGTTGGTATACTCGCCGAAGGCAACGGTTTCCGCGTGTTTCTGGTAACCGAGAATGCCGTTGTTCAGGACCATCGTCACGATCGGCAGGTCGAGCCGGCGAAGTGTTTCCAGCTCGGCCCAGGAGTGGGCGAAGCCGCCATCGCCGCAGAGGCAGACGACGCGGCGGCCCCCAGGGGACATTTCTCGCGCGGCCATTTGGGCGCCGATCGCCATGGGAAGACCCCAACCCAGCCCGGCGAGGCCACGCGGGGTCAGGAACCGCTGGCCCGGCCGCCGCGACGTCAGGCCATGCGCGATCCAGATCGAGGAATACGACGCGTCGGCGACCGCGATGGCATCCGCGGTCATGCGTTTGTCCAACTCGGCCATGACGCGTTCCGGCCGCACCGGGCCACCATCGCGCGTCCGCACCGCGGCGACCGTCTCCCGCCAGGCCGCGACCGCCGCCGCGATTTCCGCCTCCACCTCTGGTCGAGCGGCTCTCCGCGCGCTCAGGTCCTGGCGGAGCATGGCATCGCGTAGCCCCGTCAGCGTCAGTTTGGCGTCGCCGAGAAGGCGGAACGATTCGTAGTTGCGGCCGATTTCCATCGCGTCGATGTCGAGATGAATGAATTGCGTGTGCGGCGCGAATAGTTTCCAACTGTCGGTGCCGTTCTGATTGGTGCGGTTGCCAACCAGCAGCACAAGATCGGCGCGCTCGAACATTCCGCGCATCGCGAAGGTTCGCGCGCCGCGGCCCATGACGTAGCCGGAGACACCCATGGTCAAAGGGTGCGCCTCGTCCACCACGCCCTTGCCCATCGTGGTGGTGGCGACCGGCAGATGCGCGGTTTCCTGCAACGCGGCGAGTTCGTCGTGGGCCGCGGACAAATGCACACCGCCGCCCGCGAAAATCAGTGGATGTTTGGCCGCCGCCAGCATCGCCGCGGCCTGCTCGACCGCGGAAGGGTCGGCGACGGTGCGATCCAGCGGGTAAAAGCCGAGCCTGGCTTTTCGAGGGGACGGCGGCGGCGCGTTCTCGATCAAAAGGTCCGCCGGGACCAGAATGACCACCGGACCTGGGCGGCCCGAGCCCGCGACCGTGAAAGCCATGTCGACATAGTCCTCCAGCCGGTCCGCGCGGTCGATCCGCTTCACCCATTTCGCCACCGGAGCGAACATGTTGAGGTGGTCGAGTTCCTGAAACGCGTTCTTGTCGGTCGTGGCGCGGGTCACTTCCTGGACCAAAGCGACGATGGGGATGGAGGCTTTTAACGCCTCGGCCAGTGGAGCCACCAGCAGCGTGGCGGCGGGTCCGTTCTGGGCCGTGACGACACCAACGCGGCCGGAAATGCGGGCATAGCCGTCCGCCATGGCGCCGCCGGCGTTTTCCTGGCGGTAAGCGGCTTGTTTGATGCCCACATGTGGGGCCGCGAGATGGAATGCGCTCGGGAGGCTTTGGCCGAAGGTGACCGTCACGCCGTGGCGGGCGAAGGCCTCGGCGAGGCGGAGGGCGACGTTGGTGTTGGCGGGCATGAGCGATGGTCCTGGACGGGCGAGGGATTGTCGGCCGGGGAGGGGTTGGCCTCAAGCCCCTGGTTGGGCGTGATTGGGTGCCGCTGGATTTTCGTTCGGCGTTTCCCTTATCTTCGTGAACAGCAGGCTGAAAACGGAGGACAGCATGACGGTCGCCGAGCAGGTTTACGAGCACGCCAAACTGTTATCCGAGCCACTGGCACGGGAAGCTCTTGATTTCGTGCTGTTCCCGCGTGGCCGTCAGGACCGCGGGGAGTGGCGCGATTTAATGGAACGGCCGCCCTGGGCCCGTGTTCTTCCCACCAACCCCCGGTAACCGGGTTCCGCAACTATTGCATTCCCGCCAAAAGCAAGCACAATATCGGAACCCGCGTCAAAAGGCACACATACCGATATGACAAGCGGCGGCACTCGAGAGGTCTCGATCATTTCCACAAATGATTTCGCATCGATATGGTCCTTCGTTCAGCTCTCACCCATCGGCACGTAAACCCGGCCATCGAACAACCGCCGCGCCGTCCGGTAAAATGCCCCGCTATGCGCGACCCATGCGCCACTGGCATCTCGTCCGACATCCGCGTCCACTGTTAAAATCCCCGATGGCATCCCGATCCGCACCGAAGCCCTGGCATCCGGCCCGAGCATCTGATTAACCAGCGTTCCCGCGATTCGCGCCGCTACGCCCGTGCATAACGATGCCGTCAGAGGCAGCGCCCGATGTGGCTGCCCGTTCGACAGGAACCGCGCCGTCAAATCCACCTGATCCGCCGAGATCGGTTCCCCCGACAAAGTGGGCGCGTCCATCGGCGGCGCCACGAAACCAATAATCGGCGCCCCGGCAACGGTTCGTGCCTCGTCTTCGTCCCGCGCGATTCCCATCGCCACCGACGCGGCCCGCCGAATTCGTTGCAACTTCGCCAACAGCGCGGTGTCCTGGTCCAACGCCTCCGGCAGTTCCCGTCCGGTCAGCCCGAGGTCCGAGGCTCGCACGAACACGCATGCGTTGGCAGCGTCGATCATGGACACCGGAATCGTTCCGATCTCGGGGACAGTCAGTTCATCGACGACATTGCCCGTTGGCAACAACAAACCTGTCGTCGCCCCGCCCGGTGACAGGAAGTCCAGCCGCACCGGCGCTCCAACCCCGGCGACTCCTGGAATTGCCATCGTCCCATCCGTCGCGGCCCGGCCCTCCACCAACGGAAACGTCGAACGAATGATTTTCTTCGTATTGGTATTGAAAATCCGCACCACCGCCCGATCGCCGTTCGGGCGCAACAACCCTTCATCCACCGAGAACGGCCCAACCGCGGAACTCATGTTCCCGCAATTGCTCCGGTAATCCACCGCTGCTTCCCTGATCTGCACCTGGGCAAACGTAAAATCGATATCCGCGTCCTCGCGTGCGGATGGCGCCAGCACGCAGACTTTCGACAGTGAGGAAATTCCGCCACCCATTCCATTCAATTGCCGCCCATTCGGGTCCGGGCTGCCCATCGCCGCGAGGAAAATTGGATCCCATTCCTCGCGCGGCGGCAAATCCTTCGCGTGGAACATGATCGCGCGGCTGGTGCCGCCACGCATGAACACGGCGGGAAACGACAGCAACGGCATCGGATCTCTCCTGTTTCAGAACCCGAACTGGACGCGTGGCGCGTTCGTGTTCCGGAGATTGCGATATCGGGCCAGCGCCAGCAACGGGAAATACAGCCGGTAACCATGGTAACGCAGATAGAACACGCGGGGAAACCCGACTGCGGTGTAGGGCAACTCCGCCCACTCCCCGTCCGCGTGCCGCATCCGCGTCAGATACGCGATGCCGCGTGCGACGGCGGAATGTCCAGCGTCGCCCGCCGCCATCAGGCCGAGCAAAGCCCAGGCGGTCTGGGAGGGCGTCGATTTCTTGTAGAGACCGTGGGGCGCTTGCGCGTAACTTTCCTCGTCCTCGCCCCAGCCGCCGTCGTCACGTTGCACGGATATCAGCCATTCCGTGCCCCGACGGATCGCGGGATCGTCATGGTCAAGGCCGGCGGCGTTCAGCGCACACAGCACGGACCACGTGCCATAAATATAATTCGTTCCCCAGCGGCCAAACCAACTGCCGTCCGCTTCCTGCTCGCGCCGCAGAAACGCCAGAGCGCGGGCCATGACCGGTTCGTCCGCTGTCATACCGATCTGCGCCAGGAACGACACGCACCGCGCTGTCACATCGCTGGTCGGGGGATCGAGCAGCGCGCCATGATCGGCAAAGGGGATGTGGTTCAAATGAAGATGAACGTTTCCCGGTTCGAACGCGCCCCAGCCGCCGTCCAGCGGCCCAGCGGCCTTCGACTGCATGCCGATGATCCACTCGCGCGCGCGGTCGATCGATTGGCGGTACGCCGGATCGCCGGTACGATCGAGCAACATACCCACGACCGCGGTGTCGTCCACGTCCGGGTAATGCGGGTTCTCATACTGAAACGCCCATCCACCGGGGCGCAGGCCGGGCCGCCGAACGGTCCAATCGCCGGCAACGTCGAGAATCTGTTTATCCAGCAACCAGTGGCATGATTCACCAACATCGACCCCAGCCTCCATCATCGCGTGTCCGGCAAGCCCGGTGTCCCAGACTGGCGACAGGCACGGCTGGCAGTACGCTCGGTCGTCTGTTTCGACCAACAGTTTGCGCACCGCGTTCCAGGTGGCCGCCGCATCCGGATGATCGGATGGATACCCCAAAGTGTGGAACATCATCACGCTGTTGGCGATCGCGGGATAAATGCCGCCCAGGCCGTCGTCGCCGTTGAGGCGCTCTGTCACGAAAGCGACGGCTTTTTCGATCGAACGTTTCTGTCCGGCCGCCGGAAACAATGGCGTCATGAAACGAAGGATCTGATCGACCTGGCGGAAGAACCGGCCCCAACGGGATCGGTACGGCCCCCTGATCCAATCACGGATCTCATCCGGCGGCACGCGGAACAATTCCCGGATATGAATGCCACGGGGATTCCGCGCCAGCGGGCGCCTGGCCATCAGCACCAGCAACGGCACGACAACCGTCCGGGACCAATACGAGATCTTCGACAAATGAAACGGAAACCATTGAGGCAGCAGCATGATTTCCATCGGCATCACCGGCACCGCGTGCCACGGCACCTGCCCGAACAGCGCCAACTGCGCGCGGGTGAACACATTGGTTCGCTCCGCGCCGCCCGCGGCCAGAATCGCGTCGCGTGCCCGGCGCATATGCGGCGCCCGCGGATCGTCGCCGATCGCCTTCAACGCGAAATACGCCTTCACGCTGGCGGAAATGTTGAAAACCCCATCATGGAACAACGGCCATCCGCCATGTACGCCCTGAATATCGCGCAGATAGACGCCGATCTTCGCCTGCAACGGCGCGTCCATTCGATCGAGAAAATGTTCCAGCAGCACATATTCGGCTGGAATCGTCGCGTCGGCTTCCAGCTCGAACACCCAATGGCCATCGGCCTGGCGCCGCCGCGTCAACGCCTCGGTGGCGGCCGCGATCGCTTCGTCAAGTCCTTCCGGCGCCACGCACGCGACCGTCACGTCAATCGTCATCGGCCGCCATTTTTTTCTTCTTCCGCCGCCGTTTCGCGACCTTCGGCGGATTGAGCGCCAGTTTGGCCGCGGTCACGCCGGACCGGATCGCCCCCTCGATCGTCCCGGGCAGGCCCGTATCCGTCCAGTCGCCCGCCAGGGCCAGGTTCAGGAGCCGGGTTTCCGCGGAAGGCCGCCGTTCTTCCTGTGCCACATTGGCGACGATGGTGGCGCGCCGCTCCTTGATGACACGGAACGGCGGTATCTCGGTAGCCTCTGCCCCTTCCAGGTCAAGGGCCTTCACGACGTTACGCCAGATCGCAGCGGCCAACTCATCAGCGTCGCGGTCGACAACCTTGTTCGCGGCGCTGACCGTGATCGAGATATGGTCCTTTTTGATGAAAATCCACTCGGCGAGACCGTTGACCAGCCCGACGAAACCCGCCTCCTCGATGTCCGCTTCGGGGCTGAGCGCAATCTTGTAATGCACGTTCAATATCGACTCGAACGCGTCCGGGACGGTCAGGTCCGGCAACAATTCGCCGGCGATCCAGGGAGGGACGGCCAACACCACCGAGTCATTGGCATCGACCTCGATCTGTCCATCGCCGGTTTCCAACGCAATGACGCGGTCATTCCCGATCACCAGACCGGTAACCCGAAGATTGAACAGCACCTCGGCGCGGCGCTTGCGCAGTGTCTCGATGGCGGGATCGACCAGAGCCTCCGACAGCCCGGTCTTCGCCATCCTGGGCAGGCAGGCCTTGCCGCCCTTCAACAGCGTCTCCCGCAGGACCGCGCCGAACAGGCAGGCCAGGGCCTCGTGCGGGCGGGTATTAAGCGCCGCGATCGATAATGGCTCCAGCAGCAGCCAATACAAAGACGTGTGCCGCATCGTCTCCGTCACGACCGTGTCGTCCCATTCCCGGCCGATCGAGCGAAGGATCAGATGTTCGCTCGCGGTGGTCTTCGGCACGCGGCGGTCCGCGTACAGCAGCCACCAGGGGATACGTCCTCTGCTGGGGCGGAGCGTCCATTCCCGGCCGGTTTTCAGGTCTATGAAGGGGAAGACCGGCTTTTTTGGTCCCGTGACGAGATCCCGCGCGCCGATCGCGTCGATATAGGCGAAGGCGGATTTGTTCCCCGACAGCAGCAGATGGTTGCCGTTGTCCAGGCGGATATCGAGTTCAGGATCGTGATACGAGCGGCACCGCCCGCCGGCCGCGCCTGTCGCCTCATAAACCGTGACGGCCCGCCCCGCGCCGCTCGCCGTGATGGCGGCCGAGAGGCCGGCGAGGCCCGCGCCGATGACATGGACTCTGTTCATTGTTTCGCTTGTTTGCCCGAAGATAGGTCCGGTTCGCAATCGGCCGCCCGGCGCAGCCGCTTAAATCTCGGGATTCGATGGAGCTTCATGGCGAAATCGCGCCGGTTTTCAATCTCAGGCGACGACCCGCACGGCCGTTAACCCTTCCGCCAGGATCCGCGTGAGGTCGGGCAGCGCCAGCGCCACGCAACCTTCGGTGGGCGCATAATCCCGGCGCGCGACATGCAAGAAGATCGCCGATCCGAGCCCTTTGACCACGGGAGAGTCGTTCCATCCCAAGATGCCGATGACGTCGTAGACCTCGTCCTGGCGCCAGAGGTGCTCATGCCGCCCGTCATGCGGCAGATGGACGAGGCGGTTGTAATCCCTATGGGTGACATCGTCGCACCAGCCGTCGGTCGCGGCGATCGGCTCGACCGGGACGACGCAGCGCGGCGGCGGCACCCGGTCGCCCCGGTACAGCACCCGGCGCAGAGGCAGCAAGCCGGCGGGCGTGGCACCGTCGCCTTCTTCCTTGCGGACCCGCACGCCACCCTTGCCGAGGGCAGCGAGGAACGTTTTGCCGCGCCAGATCAACCGGCCGTCGGGATGAACGATGGCTTCCATGCGTCAGTCCAACATGTGGCCGAACCTGACCGCCTTGGTGGCCAGGTAGGCGTCGTTGACCTCATTCGAGGCAAAGGCATGGGCTTCCCGGCCCACGACCTCGACCCCGCAGGCCGTGAGACCCGCGATCTTGTCCGGATTGTTGGTCAGCAGCCGAACCCTGGCGATGCCCAAAGCGAGCAGCATGTTGGCGCCCACGAGGAAGTTCCGCTCATCCGCGCCCCAACCCAGAACACGGTTGGCGTCCATCGTATCCAGGCCGCGATCCTGCAGCGTGTAGGCGCGCAGCTTGTTCACGAGGCCGATGCCGCGCCCCTCCTGCGCCAGATACAGGACCACCCCCACGCCGTGCGCGGCGATACGATGGATGGCACCGCGCAATTGTTCCCCGCAGTCGCAGCGCATCGAACCCAGCAGGTCGCCGGTGAAACATTCGGAGTGGATGCGCACCAGAGGGTTTTCGGTCTCTTCCGGCCTGCCAATCACGATCGCCAGATGCTCGAACGCCGATCCTTCCGCCCGGAATGCCACCACCCGCGCATCCTGGGCGCCCTCCAATGGCACGGAAGCGGATGCCACGATGCGAAGGCCCGCGCCCTCCATCGCCGGATAGGCGAGGACGTCCGCGGCTGACACGCCAATCAGCGCTCGCTCCGCGAGGTCCGCGACAGAAATTGGGGTCACGGCGAGCACGGCGGGCAGCAGACGGCCCAGTTTCGCCAAAGCGATGGCGGCGGCGGCGCCCGGGGGCGCGCCCACCGGCTGCATCCCGCTGGTCACAGGTTGTGCGGTGGTGGGGTCGGCCAGGCCGCGTAACGCGTCCGGGTTGGCGAGCGCCGGAGGCAAGACGGCGGCCAGGACTTCGGTATCGCCGTCGATCGGGCGGCGCAGCACCGCCGCGCCCCGCACCGGAGCGAACAGCGCGAGAGGTGGCGCCGTGCCCAGGGATTCGAACTCCGCGAGACTGACCGCGCCGGCGGTTTCCATGGCGAGGAGTAGTAACGGCGCGTCCCCCTCCAGCAGAACCGGGACGCCCCGGCGCAGCTCCGACACCGCGCGATGCACGCGACGGAGGGCTCGTGTCAGGGTATCGGGGCCGGTGGTGGCAGGAAGAAACGCGGTCATGTCGTCTTGATAGTGGGGTCTGAACCTGTTTGGAACAATCCCGGCCTAATTTCGTCACGTTTGGTCTATAGGGTCCTGGGCACGGCGAGACCGGACGTTCAGACCATGGGGGACCACCACGCGATGCCGGCGATCCTGATCGTCGATGGCGACGCCGCGATGCGCGAGACGTTGCGCGAACAATTGACCCGTGACGGCGCTTTCGTCGTGGTGGAGGCCGCCGGCGCGCGCGAAGCGGAAGCATGTCTGGCCGCGGAAGGCTCGCGATTCGCCGCCGTGATCATGGACGCGACCCTCCCGGATGGCGACGGCCACGCGGTCCGCGCCAGTTTGCGTGCCAGCGGGCTGTCGATGCCGGTGATCCTGTTGAACGGGCTGAACCGGACGAGCGTCACGGACGATACGACCATCATCGCCAAGCCTTTCCGGCTCAGTGAGCTGATGGCTCATCTTCGGGCCAGGCTTGAGGCCAGGACGGTGGAGGCCGCGGCGGTCAGGTTCACGATCGGCCCCTATGAGTTCAATTCGGACGAAAAGGCGCTGCGCCATGAGGCAGCCGACCGTCGCATCCGGTTGACCGAGAAGGAAACCGCGATCCTTGCCTTCCTTTACCGGATGGGCGAGCGGGCAGTTCCGAGGCTGGAACTGCTGCGGGAGGTCTGGGGCTACAATCCGGCCGTCACAACGCACACGTTGGAGACGCACATCTACCGGCTGCGGCGCAAGATCGAGGTGGACCCCGCCAAAGCGTGTATTTTGGTCACCGAGGCGGGGGGTTACCGGCTGGCGAAAGGGTAGCCTCGGGCCGCCGTTGTCACGATCGGCCGCCGGGCTTAGCGTCGCCCGGTACGGAGAGAAACGCTCATGTCCCAGGCCGCGACGAAACCGCTCCCGATCCCCGACGAACTCAGCGCGCCGTTTTTCAATGGCGCGCGCGAGGGCAGACTTATGTTGCAACATTGCACCGGCTGCGGCGCCTGGAGTTTTCCTGTGCGAGAACGGTGTCCGCATTGTTTCGCCGCCAAACTCGAATGGCGCGCGGCCAGCGGACGAGGCACGCTTTATACCTTTACGATCATGCATCAGGTCATGAACCCCGGATTTGCTTCCTCGGTGCCTTACAATGTGGCGCAGGTGGATCTCGAGGAAGGGGTACGGATGGTTTCCAACGTCGTTGGAATAGCGAACGACGCGTTGCGTGTCGGCATGAAACTCGAAGCCCTGTTTGAGGGTTCCGGGGATAATGTGCACCTTCCGAAATTCCGCCCCGCGGCGGGTTGAGAAGGAGAGAACGGCCATGCCGAACCAATCGAAGGGCGCCATCGTTGGACTTGGTGTCACCCCAATGGGCAAGATTTATGGCCGCCGCGCGATCGATTTCGCCGCCGAGGCAATCGCGCTCGCGCTCGACGACGCCGGCCTGGCCAAGAGCGATGTCGATGGACTGCTCATCAACGCGAACATTTCCGGCGATATGGATGTCCGGTCGCAGATGGTCCTGGGGTTCGAGAACCTGACACTTGTGAACGTCATGAGCGCCTACGGCTCCACCGCCGGCAGCATGATGCAGTATGCCTGCATGGCGATCCGAGAGGGCCTCGTGAGGACCGTGGTGCTGGTCTACGCCGACGCGCCGCTGTCGCCCTCGCGCGGCGCCGGTCAGTCCTATGCGGGGCCGCATCGGTTTCCGCTTGGCGGCATGGTGGGCCTGAAAGCGGCCTACGGCAATTTTGGCGCCAATCCGGAATATGCCATGGCGGCGCGGCGGCATATGCACCTTTATGGCACGACCACGGAACAATTCGGCACCATCGCCGTGGGGCAGCGTAAATGGGCCCAGATGAGTCCGTGGGCGCAGATGAAAGCGTCGATGACGCTGGCGGACCATCAGAACTCCCGCTTTATCGCCGAGCCGTTGCGGTTGTTCGATTGCTGCCTCGTTTCGAACGGCGCGGTCGCGGTGATCGTGACGTCAGCCGAACGGGCGCGCGATCTGAAGCAGCCGCCGGTGAACGTTCTGGGTTATGCGCAGTCCGCGCCAGGCGACAATCTGCGGACCGACCGTCACCCGGCGGTGGAGACGGGCGCGAAACGTTCGGGCGAGATGGCGTTCCGCATGGCCGGAGTCACCCGCGACGACATCGGCACCTGTCAGTTGTACGACTGCTACACCTACACCGTACTCGTGACGCTGGAGGATTATGGCTTCTGCGCCAAAGGCGAGGGCGGCCCGTTCGTCGCCGATGGCAAGCTCGGGCCCGGAGGCTCGCTGCCGACAAACACGGGCGGCGGCCAATTGTCGGGATACTACATGTGGGCCTTCACGCCGTTGTCGGAGGCGGTGGTGCAGGCACGCGGCCAGGGCGGCGCGCGTCAGGCTCCGCGTAGCGATTATGTGCTGGTCAGCGGAAATGGTGGAATTTTGAATTACCACTCCACGATGATCCTGAGCCGCCACGCCTCGGGCTGAAACGGCGGCGCCGTTGGACCTGGGCGGGCCGGATTTTTCTCTCGCATTGGCCGTGCCCCGGTTCCATATTCGCCGGGAAGGAGTTTGTAATGGCTGACATTGTCAGTGTTCCCCTCACCGTCGAAGCGACTTCGGACCGCTTGCCGGACGCGATCGCCCGGGCGGAGCGGGACGAGGTGCGCATCGTTCTCACCCGTGATGGAGAACCCGTGGCGGCCATCATACCGTTGACGGACTTACGGGCGCTGGACGAAGTGGATGCGGCGGAGGACGCTTATTGGTCGCGGATGGCCGACGAGCGGATCGCGCGGTGGGAGGCCGAGGGACGGCCGCCGGGCATTCCGATGGAGGAGATCGCCCGTGAACTGGGCGTTGATCTGACTGAAGAATCGTGACCTGGCAGATCGAGTTCGATCCCCCGGCCCGAGCGGAATTGCGATCCCTTGACCCACCTGTGCAAAAGCGCGTGCTGCGAAGTTTGGCAAGGCTCGCCACGAATCCCTACGTCGCGGCCAACGTGAAAGCGATCGTCGGCAGCGACAAATACCGCCTCCGCGTCGGTGACTGGCGCGTGGTCTACCGATTAAAGGATAACGTCGTGACAGTGCTGGTGGTCCAGGTCGGTCACCGGCGGGAAATTTATCGCTGACCGGTCAGCTCAGGCCGCCGGCCCGGCCGCCAAAACCTGTCCGGCAGTCGTGTAACTCAGCCCCAACGCCTGAGCGACCGCCGGGTGCGTCACCTGATGCTCATGGATGTTCAAACCGGCGAGCAGATGCGGATCGTCGCGCATCGCCCGCTGCCAGCCCTTGTCCGCCAGCGCCATCACGAATGGCAGCGTCGCGTTGGTCAGCGCGTACGTCGAGGTTCGCGGCACCGCGCCGGGCATGTTGGTGACGCAGTAATGCACCACGCCCTCGTCCACGTAGGTCGGATCGGAGTGGGTAGTGGGGCGGCTGGTCTCGAAACAACCGCCCTGGTCGATCGCGATATCCACCAGCACCGACCCGGGACGCATGTTCCGGACCATCTCGCGAGTCACCAGCTTCGGCGCCGCCGCGCCTGGCACCAGCACCGCGCCGATCACGAGGTCCGCGGCCAGGACGGATCGCTCGATCGCCTCGGTGGTGGCGAATAACGTGGTGGCGCGGGCGCCGAATTGCAGGTCGAGTTCCTTCAAACGCGGAATCGACCGGTCGATGATGATGACCGATGCTTCCAACCCGGCCGCCATCCGCGCGGCATTCGTTCCGGCGACACCGCCGCCAAGTACGACGACCTTCGCGGGCGGCACGCCGGGCACGCCGCCAAGCAGGATGCCGATGCCGCCTTGCTCCCGCTCCAGGCAATGCGCACCGACCTGGACGGCCATGCGGCCCGCGACCTCGCTCATGGGTGCCAGCAATGGCAGGGCGCCCCAGCGGTCGGTCACCGTTTCGTATGCGATGCAGGTCGCGCCGGACCGGAGCAGGCCCTCGGTCTGCGCCTTGTCGGCGGCGAGATGGAGATAGGTGAACAACACCTGGCCGCGCCGCAGCCGCGCGATCTCGACGGGCTGCGGTTCCTTGACCTTGACGATCAGGTCGGCGGTTTCGAAAATCGGCGCCGCCGTCTCGGCGATCGAGGCACCGGCAGCGCGGTAGGCATCGTCGTCGTAGCCAATGCCAAGGCCGGCGTGGTGCTCGACGATGACCTGATGCCCGTGCTGGGTGAGTTCCCGCGCGCCGGCCGGGGTCAGGCCGACGCGGTATTCCTGGATCTTGATTTCCCTGGGCACACCGATTTTCATCACGCGCTCCTGCCTGATGTAAGGCATATGGACCATGGGACCAGGGAATTCATCCCCTGAGGATCGCGCGGCGGGGCAAACCGTGCGCCGACATACCCAAGACTCGCGTTGGCGAGTCATCCAGCTGTGGTTCCACATTAGGAAACATTTCCATGGTTCCCGAATATGGAACCTGCTACAACAATGCATGCAGGTCATCGCCCTTCGCACCTTGAAGCGGTTCTGGGCGATCCACGACCAGGCGGAGATACCCCTGCGAACCTGGTACTCTTACGCGGCTCGGGCTGTCTGGAACACGCCTCAGGACATTAAGGCGACGCCCAAAGATAAACGAATCGCGCCGCCTTCCTCTCCACGTCATGGTTCGGCTTGACCGGACCATCCGAAGCGGCACTGTACCGCGACCGATGGTCCGGTCGAGCCGAACCATGACGAGGGGAGGCTGGTGCCCGATCGAAGCGTTTATCTTTGGTCGTCGCCTAAGAATGAATATGGCTCGACGGTAGATTTCGTGGGAGACAATCGCGTGATATTCGATATCTCTGGAAACAAATATCGCCTCGTTGTCCATGTTTCCTACACTTTCAAGAGGGTTCTCGTGAAATTCATTGGCACGCACAAGGACCATGACAAGATCAACCCGGAGACCGTGTGATGGATGATATTCATCCTCTGAAAACCGAAGCCGACTACGATACGGCGCTCGAGAAGATTGAAGTCTATTTCGAAAACGAGCCAGATCCCGGTTCTCCGGAGGCGGACCGCTTCGATCTCCTGGCACTTATCATCGCCGATTATGAGGCAAAGCATTGGGCGATCGACGCGCCTGACGCGCCCGACCTGCTGCGTACGCGGATGGAGATGAAGGGATTGAAGCAGGCAGATCTCGCTTCTGTCCTTGGATCGAAGGCGCGGGCGTCGGAAATTCTCAATCGACGCCGGCACCTCACGCTGAGCCAGGCGTGGAAATTGCACCTCGCGTGGCATATTCCCGCCGACTCTCTTATCCGCCCTTATCCTTTGCGGAGAGAAAAGCGGCGCGGGACGGCGAGTCCGGCTTCCTGACGCGACATCCGTCAATGGACATCCAGTCGGGCGTCAGATCGTCCCGTCCCTGATCAACCGCCGGGCTTCATCCCGGCACGCTGCCGTATCGGCCGCGCATCCCCCTTCAAGCCACCATGTCCGGACCGCTCGCGACAGGGCGCCGATCCGAGGCCCAGGCGGTACTCCGAGGGCGACAATGTCTCCGCCTTCCAGTGGAAACACCGGCTTTGGCGTGGCGCGCAACCTAAGCCGCAGTTGATCCCACGCCGCGCCGTCTCCGCCCGATAACCATGTCCGGTCGATCAAAACCGACGCGCCCGTGTCGGCCAGAAGGCGCCGCAGCGTCGCGTCATCGGCGTCGGGCGCCGCCAGTGGCGCGCCTCGGAGCGCGAGTAGCCGGTCCCGTTCCGCCAGCGACAATTTCAGCCGCGCGGCGAAAGCCAACGGATCGCCTGTCAGAAGCGATGCGATCCGCAATACGGGGTCCACTGGCGCGCCCTTCGCGATCATGTGGGACAACGCGGGGAGGTCCGTTCCCTCCGGTATGACCGCGCCCAGTACGCCCAACTGTTCCATCGACGCGACCGAGGTCCGGGGATCGGGCGCCGACAGAATGAGGGTCAGCTCGCTCCAGACCCGTTCGGCCGACAGTCCCCGCAGGTGCGGTGCCGCGTCCCGTAGCGCGGTCTGCGTGGCCGGGTCGGGCTCCGTCCCGCCATGGCGAGCAAAAAACCGGAAGAACCGGAGGACTCGCAAATAGTCCTCCGCCACCCGCGAGGCGGGATCCCCGACGAACCGCAACCGGCCCGCGCGCAGGTCGGCCAGTCCGTCAAAATAATCGAATACCGCGCCATTGCGGGTCATCGACATGGCGTTAATGGTGAAGTCCCGCCGGGCCGCGTCCGCCCGCCAGTCGCTGGTGAAAGCGACCGTCGCGCGCCTGCCGTCCGTTTCCACATCCAGCCGAAGGGTCGTGATTTCGACGTGACGATCAGGCAGAACCGCCGTCACAGTCCCATGCGCCAGCCCCGTCGGCACCACTTTCACCCCAAGCGGGGTCAGCCGCTCAATGACCGTCTCGGGCAATAAGGGCGAGGCCAGATCGACATCGGACGCGGGCCGTCCCGCCAGCGCGTCCCGCACCGCTCCGCCCACGACGCGCGCCTCGGGCAGCGCGTCGAGCAGGGCCGCCAGAGCGGGTTCGAACATAAAGGCCGGCGGCGCGATCCGGCACGCCGGTGCCTTCGTCATCGCGGGCTGGCGCCAGGAGGCGGTGCGATCGGTTCCACGTGCGGCGGCACGATTATCTCCACGTGCGGCGGCACGATCCGTCCCTCTTCCTGTCGCGCGGGGACGTAGCCCGCTTCGGGCGGCGATGCGTCTTCGTAACGCAAAATCAATAATAAGACCGCCATCGCGGCCACCGCCCCGGCGACGCCGATCACCAGCACCCGAGGCGGCCCGCCAGTCGGCGCCATGACTCGCCATGCCACGAAGACCAGCAAAGGCAATCCGAGCAGAGCTATTTCGGCGAAGCGCATGACGGTGTCCCGTTCGCGGCCGCGAGACGCAATTTCCCCGCCAGATGGTGCATGATCGCCGCCGTCGCGCCCCAAATGAAATGATCTGGATGCGGCCAGACCCAATATTCCCGCCATCGCCCCTGCACATGTTGCATTTGCCGCTGTGGCGCATCCGGATCCAACAGGACCGGGAACGGAAACTCGAACACCTCGTCCACCTCGTGCGGCGAGGGCTGGAAGGCAAGCCCGGGCGGCAACAAGCCCAGAACCGGGGTGATGCGGTAGCCGGTGCCGGTGACGTAGTCGTCCATCCGTCCGACGATTTCCACGAGCGCGGGATTGAGGCCGATTTCTTCCCGAGCTTCCCGGAGCGCGGCGGCTTCCGCGTGCGCGTCTTCAGGGTCGATCCGGCCACCCGGGAAACTCACCTGTCCCGCGTGTTTCTTCAGATGCGCGGTGCGCCGTGTCAGCAGCAGCGACGGCACCGGATGCAGGATGATCGGCACCAGCACGGCCGCGGGCACCGGCGGCTTTTCCAGATTGCCCATGACCTCCTCGCCATAGACGACGTTTGCGCCGCCAACGATCGACGCCAAACGCGCGCGGAGGGTGTCAGGGTTCAAAGTTCGTCTTCGCCGTCTTCGTCGGGCATGAAGCCCAGGGGAAAAAAGATGCCGGAAGACCAGACCCCCAGCATCAGGTGCGCTCCTACATACTCAGGGACCGCCAGCGCCACCAGTTCGTAATACACCGCGCGGTTGACCCGCGCCTCGATGGCATGGGCGCCGTCGCCTTGACGTAACAAAATGTAAGGGGTCGGTTCGGATGTCAGCATGTCGTGCGAAACGCGCATCGGGTGGTCGGACCCCGCGGTGACGACCTGATCGGTGTTGGTGCGGAAAGACAGAACCTGGTGGCGTCCCTCGCCGGCCCAGTCGAGTTCCACGGCGACGAAGGGCGCGTCCTCGACCTCGATCCGGCCGCGCTCGGCGGGGGTTTCCAGCCGCCACGCGCCCTCGGCATCGCGGCGCAGGATCGAGGCAAAGAGACAAACCAACTCTTTTCGCTGGATCGGGGAACCACGATACAACCAGGTGCCGTCACGGCGAATGAGAAAGGGAAGCTCGCCCCATTCAAACGGAACGCGGCCTTTTTCCGCAAAGCCCGGACGGCCCAGAGTCAGGCCTCCCGCCCCCGCGGCGCTGGTATCCAGTGCGCCAGGAGAGAGCGGTAGGGGCGACGTGGCATCGATCACGCCATCTCCAATTTCATCCGGTGGTTCCATTTCCTGCCACGATATAGGTAGCATCCCCCCCACGGCGGAAGTGCCTATCTCGGCCTGGCCCGTCATTTCGTAAAAGGACGACCGTAATGCCGGCAAGTATGGCCGCTTCGCCACAGCACCGGCCTCAACCGGCCCAGACCGCGCGCCCGGAGGTTTCCGAGCGCATGATTGCCCAACTCGATGCCCTGGGCGTCCGGATGGCAAAGGCCCGGGCCGCTGTGGGCGGGGTGATCTTCGGTCAGGAACAGGTGGTTGAGCAGACGCTGATCACCGTTTTATCCGGCGGTCACGCCTTGCTGATCGGCGTGCCGGGACTCGGAAAGAGTCGCCTCGTCGAAACCATGGGCACCGTATTGGGCCTGGAAACAAAGCGCGTGCAGTTCACGCCGGACCTGATGCCAGCCGATATCATTGGCGGCGAGGTGCTGGATGAGGTCGATGGCCGCCGCGTGTTCCGTTTCGTCCCCGGTCCGGTGTTCTGCCAGTTGCTGATGGCCGACGAGATCAACCGCGCCAGCCCCCGGACGCAGTCCGCGTTATTGCAATCGATGCAGGAACAGCGTGTGGCGATTGCCGGCGTCGAACACCCTCTGCCGCGCCCGTTCCATGTCCTGGCGACGCAGAACCCGATCGAACAGGAGGGCACATACCCGTTGCCCGAGGCTCAGCTCGACCGGTTCCTGCTGGCGATCGACATCACCTACCCCGATCGGGACGCGGAACGGGCGATGCTGCTGGCCACCACCGGCGCCGAAACGCAAAGCGCGGAGGGCGTGATGACGCCCGTGGAGCTGATGGAAGCGCAGGCGCTGATCCGTCAGATGCCGATCGGCGAGGCCGTGGTCGACGCGATCCTGGCCATGGTGCGTGGCGGCAGGCCAGAGAGCACGGATATCGATGTCGTTCACCATCACGTGGCCTGGGGTCCCGGTCCGCGGGCGGCGCAGGCCTTGATGCTGGCGTGCAGGGCTCGCGCGATTCTGGGCGGGCGCCTGATGCCCAGTCTGGATGACGTCGCCGCGCTGGCGGGACCGGTGCTGCGGCACAGGATGGCGCTGAACTTCTCTGCCCGTGCCGATGGCGTCGCACTGGACGAGGTCATTGGCCGCCTGGTCGAACGTCTTGGCTGAACGCCCGTCCCTCGGTCCTCCGGTTGGTCCCTTGGCGGGGCTCGACCTCGCCCGGGCGCGTCGGGCAGAGGCTCTGGGCAGCCGCTTGCCACCCTTGCTGGTCGCGGCGCGGCGCGTGGCGGCGACCGTCGCGCAAGGCGTGCATGGCCGCCGCCGGGTGGGGCAGGGCGATAGCTTCTGGCAGTTCCGGCCGTACACCGCGGGCGATCCGGTCAATCGGATCGACTGGCGCCAATCGGCGCGCTCGGGCCGTGAGCCGCCAGACGGTTGGTTGATCCGCCAGACCGAGTGGGACGCGGCGCAAACTGTCTACCTCTGGCGGGACGGTTCCGCCTCGATGGCCTGGCGATCCCGGCTGGCCGCGTCCGAGAAGCGGGAACGCGCGAGTTTGCTGCTGCTCGCGTTGGCCTCGCTCTTGCTGCGCGGGGGGGAGCGGGTGGCGGTTTTGCGGCCAAGGGCTCGCGCGGTCGCCGGGCGCTTCGGTCTCGACCGGGTGCTGGCGGAGCTCGATCAGGCCCGCGACGACGACGATCTGCCGCCGCGCTTTCCCCTGCCGCGGCATGCCAAGGTGGTGCTGTTCGGGGATTTTCTGGCACCGTTGGAGCGGATTCAGGAGATGATCGCGCGCATGGCGGCGGTGCCTGTCACTGGCTATCTGCTTCAGGTCCTCGATCCGGCGGAAACGACACTTCCATATGATGGCCGTATCCGGTTCCTGGGGTTGCAGGGGGAGCGTGACACGCTGATTCCCCGGGTCGATACCGTGCGCGATGCGTATCGGGACCGGTTGAAGCGGCAACAGGAAGGCCTGGCTGCGATCTGCGCGGCGGCCGGATTCGGCTTCGGCGTGCATCGCACCGACCACCCGCCTGAAACCGCGCTGCTGTCGCTGTATACCGCGCTGGGTGTGCAATGACTTTCGCTGCCCCCCTGGCGCTGATCGCGCTGGCCGCCTTGCCGCTGCTGTGGTGGCTGCTGCGCGTCACACCGCCCTCGCCGCGGCGGGAGACGTTTCCGGCGATCCGCCTGCTGCTGGGGCTGAACCCGACCGAGGAAACCCCCGCGCGGACACCTTGGTGGCTGTTGTTGCTGCGGCTGATCGCCGCCGGCTTGGTAATCGTGGCGCTGGCCCGTCCGGTGCTGGACAGCAGCGGCTCCATGGAAGGCCGCGGCCCGGTGCTTCTGGTGATCGACAACGGTTGGGCCGCCGCGCCAGACTGGCCGCGCCGGGTGCAAATGGCCAACACGGTGCTGGACCGCGCCGCGCGCGCCGGACGAAAGGTCGCGTTGCTGACCACGGCCGCCGGTGAGACAGGCGCCGTGCCGAAAGCCTCCGCGCCGATGCCGGTCGCGGATATCAGAGCTTTGCTTGGGGCGGCCCGGCCCGAACCCTGGCCGTCCGCCCGGGCCGCCGCTATACCGCGCGCCTGGCCGCGGGACGGAACCAGCGTCGTCTATATCGCCGATGGACTGATGGACGGCTCAGACTTCGCCGATTTCGAAAAATCCTTGGCCGCGATCGGCCCGGTGACAGAGATTTGCTGCGCCGCCACGCCGAAGCTGCTGCCGCCGCCCGAAACTGAGGCGAGCGGCATGACCGTGCGCGTGACCCGCGCCGCCGGCGACGCGGCGGAGACCGCCACTGTACTGGCCCGAAGCGGCGACGGCCGCACTTTGGCGCGCGTCGATATCCTCCTGGCCGCGGGCAACACGACCGGCAGCGCTTCGCTGTCCTTGCCATTGGAGGTAAGGAACCGGATCGGCCAACTTGTGCTGGATGGACCGCCCTCAGCCGGATCGGTCGTGCTGCTGGATGAGCGGTGGCGGCGGCGGCCGGTCGGCATGCTGACCACGGACCTGACCGCCGCCGACGCACCTCTCACGGGGGCGTTGTTCTATCCCCGCCGCGCGCTGGCTCCCTTCGCCGAGCTGCGGGACGGCGATTTGGCAACCCTGCTCCGCGGCGAGCTGTCAGTGCTGATCCTTTCTGATCGGGTTTTGGCATCCCGGCCTGAGCTGACCGCGCTGACCGCCTGGGTCGAAAAGGGCGGTCTGTTGATCCGCTTCGCGGGGCCTCGCCTTGCCGAGACCTCGCCACCGGACACCTTGCTGCCCGTACCGTTGCTGAGCGGCGACCGCCAGCTTGGCGGTGCGATGTCCTGGAGCGAGCCCGCCGGTCTCGCGCCTTTCCCCGCCGCCTCACCTTTCGCCGGGATGGCGGTGCCGCCGGAGGTGCGCGTGACCCGTCAGGTTCTCGCCGAGCCCGGCGCCGAGTTGGCCTCCCACACCTGGGCGTTGCTCGCGGACGGGACGCCGTTGGTGACCCGGCGGGCCATGGGCGCGGGTCAGATCGTGCTATTCCACGTCACGTCGAACGCCGATTGGTCGAACCTGCCGTTGTCCGGCCTGTTCGTGGACCTGTTGAACCGTCTTGTGGCGCTGTCGGCGGGCGTGACGAGCGCGGCCGACGCGACGGTCCTCGCCCCCGCCGAGTCGCTGGACGGGTTCGGCCGCCTTGGCCGCCCACCTGAGGCCGCCCAGGGATTGGAGGCAGGCGCGTTCGCCACGACTCCGGTCTCGCCGCGCCATCCGCCCGGTCTCTACGGCCCTGAAAACGGGCGGCGCGCATTGAACCTTGGCTCGGCAGCCCCGGCACTGGCACTGGCGCCAAGGGTTGGCGGCGCCACGGTCGAGCCTTTGAGCGAAACCCCGAGGGAACGTGAACTCGGGCCGCCGGTGTTGGCCGTTGCCACTCTGCTGCTGGTCGTGGACCTGGTGCTGGCTTTGGGTTTGCGCGGTCTGTTGCGCCGGAGTGTCGCGGCGATGTTCGTGTTGGCGCTGATGCTGCCGGCCGCGCGCGCGTCGGAACCCTCGTCAAACCCGGCGTTAACGACGCGGCTGGGGTATATCGCGTCAGGCGATCCCCAGGTTGACGCGATCGCCGCGTTGGGGCTGACCGGACTGTCCGAATACGTCAACCGGCGCACGGCGGCGGCGTTGGCGAAACCCGACGCGGTCGAACCTGGGCGGACCGATCTGAGCGGTTACCCCCTGTTGTATTGGCCAATCACCGCGGACGCTTCGGCGCCCACGGCCGAGCAGGCCGCCGCCTTGAACGCCTATATGGCGCACGGCGGCATCATTCTGATCGACACCCGAGAGTCCGGCTCGGGCGCCGGCTTCGCACCGGGAACGGACCGGGCGCTGAAACGCGTGGCCCGAGACCTGTCGATTCCGCCGTTGGCCCCGCTGACGCCGGAACATGTCCTGGCACGCGCCTTTTATCTGTTGAGCGACTTTCCCGGCCGCTTTACCGGGGAACAAGTCTGGGTGCAGCGGGATCAGGATCGCGCCAACGACAGCGTCTCCCCCGTTATCATCGGCGGGCACGACTGGGCTTCCGCATGGGCGGTCGACGATAAGGGGCGGAACCCCTATGCGGTCATCCCGGGGGGGCAGCGGCAGCGAACGCTGGCGTATCGTTTCGGAGTCAATCTGGTGATGTACGCGCTGACCGGGAATTACAAAGGCGACCAGGTGCATATCCCCGCCATTTTACAACGGTTGGGGCAGTGATGCGGTGTCAGGCGGGAGACCGCCCTAATGCCGTGCGAGGAAACTCAACAGAAGTTGATTGAACACCGCTGGTTGTTCCCAATATGGGCTGTGCCCGGCTTCCGGAATCGTCGCGACTTCCGCATGCGGCATGTGCAGCGCCTGCATGCGGAGCAGAGACGGTGGCGTGTAAAGATCTGACTCACCGGTCAACAGTAGCGTTGGCTGCTCGATCGTTTCGAGTACGGCCCAGGTGAGAGGTTGTTTCACCTTTGGATAGATGCGGGCCCCTTGCATCGCCTGGTGTTCCAATTCCAGCCACGCCGCGAGACCGGTGGGATTGCCGGCACGATAGGAGGGTGACAACTCCTGAAACTCGTGCGGCAGACTGGCGAAGAACTTTGGGCGCAGGCGATCGTTCACTGCCTTGTAATCCGCGTCTGTCACGCCCATCAGCGAAGATGCGATCGTCAGACTCCGGACTTTGTTTGGATACGACAACGCGTAATCCAGCGCGAAGAAGCCACCGTGAGCCGCGGCCACAAGATCGACCCGGTCGAGTTTAAGATGACCGATCAGGTGATCGAGATCGTCCGCCGCGTATCCGGGATCGGCGGCATCGCCCGGATCGGACCGGAAATATCCGCGGCGGGAGTATCCGATGGCCCGATAACCGGCCTTCGCGAGGACCGGCTGCTGATAAACCCATCCTGCCGCGCTGTGCGTGGCCGCGTGCATCAAAATGACCGGCCGTCCGGCGCCGCCCGTATCCCAATACCACAGTTTGGTTCCCGGCAGTTCGGCGACAGCGTCATGCGCGGGCGCCTGCGCCGGGATCGGAATCGGCGTCCATACCGGGGCCCGGGCCCCGATTGCCCGTTCAGTCCCCGTGGCCATGCCCGCGGCAGCGATCGTTGTCATGAACAGTCACCTTTCGAGTCCATGAATTTCATCTTTCCGCACATTGTCATCCCTTACGCACATTCCACATCGCCGTGATCGGCGCGCCGAACGACAGCGCGGACCGATCGGTAGACGAATCTAATTCGCGGGCACGATGTCACCCTCGGTCGAAATCGTGCCCGCGACCGCGTTGATCTTCGGATCGAGCCGTTCGACGCGGGCGATATAGTGGTCCAGTAACTCCAGGCGGCCGATTTGCCGGGTCCGGGTCAGGTCCGCCAATTGGGCCGCGGTCAGGAAAGTCGGGTCCATGACGTACCTCTATATCATCGACCCGCGTCGCCCCATCCCACCTGAGGACGCTACCGCACCGCGAGCACCAGTTTGCCACGCAGATGCCGGGCTTCGCTGACTCGATGGGCGTTGGCGGCGTCGGCGAGATCGTAACGGACGATGGGTGGCGGCGAAACGGCGCCTGCCTCCAGAAGCGCCACGATTCGTTCCAGATGCGCGCGATCGCGGTTGACCGCCGGACGCAACACCTTCACGTCAGCGCGGGGCGGCTTAAACCCGGCCGGCGCGGGGGCGATCCAAACCAGCCGTCCGCCGGGCTTCAACACGCTGTAAGAACGTACTTGCACGTCATCGCCGACCGTATCGAATACGACATCCGCGCCAGAAACGGATTGGGTAAAATCTTCCGCGTTGTAGTCGATCGCGCGATCGGCCCCGAGCCCGCGAACATAATCGGCATTGGCCGCGCTGGCGGTCGTGATCACCGTGGCGCCAAGATACTTCGCGAGTTGGATCGCGAAACCCGCGACGCCACCCGCGCCTCCCTGGATCAGAATGGTCTCCCCGGCCTGAAGCCGAGCGGTATCCTCGACAGCCCAGATAGCGGTCAGTCCCGTCAACGCCATGGCCGCGGCCTGCAGATGGGACAGGCGATCGGGTTTCCGCGCGACGATCGCCGCCTTGATGGCGAGCTTTTCGGCGTAGGCGCCCTCGATGCCCGCGTCGTTCACGCCGAATACCGCGTCCCCGACCGCGAAATCGGACACGCCCGCGCCGATCGAGGCGACGACGCCTGAGAAGTCGCGCCCGAGAATATGCGGGAAGGCGAGGTTCCCATGGGAGCCCAGCCGCACCTTATAATCCGCCGCGTTCACGCTGGCCGCGTGGACGTCGACGACGATCTCCCCTGGTTTGGCTTCCGGGTCCGGAGCCTCGCCGAACCGCAACATCTCCGGGCCGCCATGACCGGTCAGCAGCATCGCTTTCATCGCTGTCTTCTCCCGAGGATGGCCCACCGGCCCGATGCATGATTGCTTCTTTGGAGCCTCTTGGGCCCGACTCTGCGCGGGCGTGGTTGGCTGTCAATGCGTCCCATCTTCGCAATGCCCAGGGTCCTCTGACGACTCAAGCGCCTCGCCGTGATACCTCGGGGCCACGATGCGTTTGAATCATGTCGAAACCGGAAGCGGACCCCCGGTCGTGCTGTTGCACGGCCTGTTCGGCGCCGCGCGCAATTTTGGCGCCGTCCAACGGGCGCTGGCTCCGGTGTTCCGGGTGATAGCGTTGGATGCGCGCAACCACGGCGCCAGTCCACATGCGGCTGGCATGCGGTACGAGACGCTCGCCGCGGATGTTCTGGAAACGCTGGACGCCATCGATGTGCCGCACGCCGCCGTGATCGGTCATTCGATGGGCGGCAAGACCGCCATGAGGGCCGCGGTCATGGCGCCCGAGCGGTTCGACCGTCTGCTGGTCGCCGACATCGCTCCGGTCCCATACCAACATGGCAACAATGGGGTCGCCGCCGCGATGCGCGCCATCCCGCTGGACGCGGCCCTCTCCCGCGCCGCCGCGGAAGCGGCCTTGATGGACGCGGTCGCGACACCGGCCACGCGCGCGTTCCTGGTCCAGAATATTCAGTTCGGGCCGTCGCCGCATTGGCGCATCGGCCTTGACGAGATCGCCGCCGCCATTCCGGACCTGGAGGGATGGGAGACGCCGCCGGGCACCTATGACGGCCCAGTACTGTTCGTTTCGGGTGCCCGGTCAGACCATGTCCTGCCAGAGCACCGGCCCGCGATCCGCGCGCTGTTTCCGGCCACCCGGTTCGTGACGGTAAAGAATGCCGGACACTGGTTACATGCGGACAATCCGGCCGGCTTCCTGTCCGTGGTGGAAGCGTTCCTGCGCGATTGGAAGGGTTGACCCATGCGCCCCACCCTGGAAGCGGATGGCTGGCGTTCGCTCGCGATCAGTTCGGCGAAACTGGACAAGATCCCCGGCGGCCACGGGTATAGGCCCGCGGTGCTGTCCATGGCAGGCTGTGCCGACGCGGCGATCCGCGGCAAAATCGCCCCTTCAGGGTGAGGAGGGATCGTTCGATGACCGAATTCCCGGCGAAGGCCGGCCTGGAAAACGCGTCCGCGCGCATGCCCTCTTGACCAAGGACTGCGTCCTGGCGCGGCACGATCAGGGCGAACTCGACCCCGGGTCGAACCTGGCCTGTCCGCGTATTCTGCCCACATGAGTTCCTCCGCTTTGGCGCGCGGCGTCCGGCTTGGCGAAATGTGGCCCGGCATGACCGCGGCGCTGTCGTTCAGCGGTGTCGATATTCTGGTCAAGGTCGTCTTCGCCTCCGGTATGGACGTGATGACCATGGTGACATTGCGCGGAATTCTGGTGGTGTCGTTCATGTTCGTGTGGCTGCGGATGCGGCCGGCGCCGGTCGCGCACACGCGTTCCCAGCAGCGGATCGCATGGGTGATCGGCGTGCTGGTCGGTGGCACGACGTTCGGGCTGATGATGGCGATCTCTCTGTTGCCGGTTTCGATCGCGATCCTGGCGTATTTCGCCTATCCGCTGCTGACCGGGATCGCCGGAGGAGTCACCGGCCTCGATCGTTTGGGCTGGCCCGCTCTGCTGACCGCGCTGGCCGCGTTTCTCGGCCTGGCACTGATGCTTGGCGCGGAATATCATAATCTTTCCGGTACCGGAATAGCCTGGGCTTTGGCCGCCGCGGGGTTTCGCGTCGTTTCGTTGCTGATGACGCGGGCGTATTTGAACGGAACCGACCCACGGCTTACGACATGGTATTCGATGCTGCCGTCGACGCTGCTTTTTCTGATGGGGTCCTTCATCGTCGGCGAATGGCACATGCCTGGGAATTTGCTCGGTTGGGCCGCGTTCATTGGCGGCTGCGTCGGCAGCACGCTATCGCAACTGCTGATCTACCTGTCCACCAATCGAGTTGGACCGTTCCGGACCGCGTTCATCATGAACTTGGAACCGTTGGTAACGACCATCTTCAGCATGCTGCTGCTGGGGGAGTGGCTTACCCCGCCTCAGGCACTCGGCGCCATGGTGATGCTGGTGTCGCTGTGTGTGTTTCAGTTTGTTCGGGCGCGGTGACCCGGGGGAACTTCTTTTTTCGCCAGGCCGACCGCCGTGGCAGGAAAATCAACGGTTCGTTCACACATTTCCCTGAGAATGAATAAGCCGGCGGGGATGGCCCGCCGGCTAATCACACGGAGGTATGGGATGTGGTACCATCTTGCCCTCTTGCTGCTGATTGTCGTGAGCCTTGAGGTAAAAGTCAAGGTCAAACGCAAGAAGTAGCAGGGGTTTCGGGGCCGGTTCGTTCGCGGACCGGCCCTCCCCCTGTGATTGAAGTGCCGCACTCAGCCGTGGCGGTGTACCATTGTATGCCGCCACGGTTGGACGCGAACGCCGGTCAACTCAGCCGCACCTTCACGTAACTCCCCGGCGCGTCCTCGAGCGTCTTCAACTTTCCGTCACCGGGTTCCCGCGCCGCGACCTGCGCCTTGTCGTGCGCGCAAATCCAACGGTGCCAATCCGGCCACCAGGAACCTGAGAGTTCCGTCGCGCTCTTGAACCAGTCATCCGGATCGGGCGGCAGATCCTCATTGATCCAGTGATTGTATTTTCCGCCATCGGGCGAATTGACGACGCCCGCGATATGCCCCGACGCCGCGAGCACGAACCGTTTCGAACCGCCAAGCAGTTGCGTGCCGCGGTACGTCGATTTCCACGGCGCGATATGATCCTCCCGGGTCGAAAGAAAATACGCGGGTGTCTCGATCTTGCCCAGATCGATGGGCACGCCGGCGAGTTCGATTCCTCCCGGCTCGCTCAGGAGATTTTCCTGATACATCTTGCGCAAATAGAAGCTGTGCATCTTCGCGGGCATGCGCGTCGAATCGGCGTTCCAGTATAACAGATCGAACGGAAACGGATCGTTGCCAAGCAGATAATTGTTCACCACAAACGACCAGATCAGGTCGTTCGCCCGCAACATATTGAACGTCGTCGCCATCTCGCTACCTTCGAGATAACCGAGCTTGTTCATTTTGTCCTCAAGTGCGCTCAGTTGCTCCTCGTCGATGAACACGCCGAGTTCGCCAGCCTCATGAAAATCCGTCATGGTAACGAAGAACGTCGCGGTCTTGATCCGGTCGTCGCCTTTCACCGCCATCCAGGCCAATGTCGATGCCAGCAGCGTACCGCCAAGGCAGTAACCGATCGCGTTCACCTCTCGCTCGCCGGTCGCCTGCTCAATGGCGTCCAGCGCGGCGAGGTAGCCTTGCGTCATGTAGTCGTCGAAACCTTTTTCAGATAGCTTCTCATCCGGATTGACCCACGAAATCACGAACACCGTGTGTCCCTGCGACGTCGCCCATTTCACAAAACTGTTCCTCGGCCTTAGGTCGAGGATGTAAAACTTGTTGATCCAGGGCGGGCCGATCAGCAATGGCCGTTTCAGCACTTTGGCGGTGGTCGGGTTATATTGAACAAGCTGCATCAACTCGTTCTGATAGACGACCTTCCCCGGTGTCACGCCGATATTTTCGCCCAGTGTGAAGGCGTCCATATCGGTCATCTTGATGCGGAGCTTGCCCTTACCCTGCTCCAGATCGGTCAGCAGGTTGTTCAGGCCTTTCAACAGGTTCTCGCCGCCGGTTTCGGCGGTCTTGCGCAGCACCTCAGGATTGGTCAGTAAAAAATTCGACGGTGACATCGCATCGACGAACTGCCGCGAATAGAAATCCACCTTCTTCGCCGTTTTGTCATCCAGACCGTCGACATGGGTCACCACGTCCTGCACGTAGCGGGCGCTCAACAGATACGATTGCTTGATGAAATCGAAGACCTCGCTGTCCTTCCACGCCGCGTCCTTGAACCGCCGGTCGCCCGAGGCCTGGTCGATCACCGGCTGCGTATCCATCCCCATCATCCGCCGCGCGGTATTCTGCCACAGCGACATATAATCCTGCCAAAGCCCGAGTTGCGCCTGCATCAGGTGGGCGGGGTTGCTCATCAGCCGGGTCGTCATTTCCATGAACGCGCTGCCGATGTTCAGGGGATCGGCCTCGTGCTCCTCCTTCGGCATGCGCTTCAGCCAATCCGCCACGATCCGCTGGGATCGTTCGGCGATATCGGCCATGCCGCGTCCGAATACGGCCGGGTCCGGCATTTTGAAGTCGGGATCGGCGGGCTTATCCGGCTGACTCATCGATCTGATCCTTTGCGCCGGCGGCGTCTCCGGCTAGGACTGGCGCCGGCAAATCGGGCGGGTCCAGCGCATGGCGTTTCGCGGGAATGACAGGGAACCTAAGGGCGCGGAGGCGTTCGTTCAAGGACTTGGCCGGCGGACACGGCACGTTCAGGGATCGGGCCTTGTGGCACGCCTCATTGTACCGCTTTGCCTCGTCCTCCTCGGAGCCTGTGCCGATCGCCACAGCATCGGCCCGGAAGCTTGGTGGCACGACGCGATCGGCGGCAAGATCGCCGCGGAGCGCCCGCCACCGCCGGGCGACAAGGATCCTTATCCGAACCTCGCGACTGTCCCGGCGAGGCCATCAGCCCCGGACGCGGCAGCGATGAACCGGATGACGGCGGGCCTGATCGCCGATCGGATCGCCGCCAGCCACGCCGCGGCATTGGCGCCGATTCCACCGCCGACCTCCCCGACGGCCGCCATCGCGCCATCGCCCGCGCCCGCCGCGGCAACTGCGTCGCTGGTTGGCACGGGACCGTCCGCGCCACCGGCCCCAAAAGCCGCCCAGCCGGTGCCGGTCGCGGCGCCCCCTCCGGGGCCAGCTCAGGCGCCATCCGCCTCAACGGCGACGGCCGCCGCTCAAGGGACAGCGACTGCCGCCCCGGGAACTGCGCCCGCCGCTCCAGGGACAGTCACTACCGCGCAGGCAACTGCGCCCGCCGCGAGCGGACCGTTACCGCCGTTACCGACGCGGGAGCCGCAGCGCGCAAGGATCGCTCCACCGCCGCCGAAAATCATTCCGATCAGCGCGACTCCGCCGCCAGAAACGCCGCTACCTACCGACGGAGCGCCCGTCGATTTCGATCCCCGCTCGGCCAGCCTCAATGAGGCGGCTTTGGCCCGGATCAAGGTGATCGCCTCGTCGCGCGGGGAGCTTGGCATCGGCGTTACCGGCCATGGCGACGCCGGGGCTTCGGACCCGCTGACGCAATCCGAGGCGCTCGACCTCGCGCTGCGTCGCGCACAGGCGCTCGCGACCGCTCTGGTGGCCCAGGGCGTACCGAACGCGTTTCTTCGCGTGAATGCCGAGGCGGCGGGTCGCGGCGCGAATCTTCGTCTGCTACAATAGCGTCTCGTTAACCCTGCCAACTCCCCTGGCAACCCCCCTGGCAACCCCCCTGGCAACCCCCCTGGCAACCCCCCTGGCAACCCCGCGAAAAAGGCCCGTCCATGAGCTCCGAGTCCACCGGTGAGTTCCACCGCATCCGCCGTTTGCCGCCCTATGTCTTCGCCGAGGTGAACTCGGCAAAGGCCAAGGCACGCACGGCGGGCGAGGACATCATCGATCTCGGCATGGGCAATCCGGACAGCCCGACGCCGCGCCATATCGTCGATAAGCTGATCGAGACGGTGCAGGACCCGCGATCGCACCGGTATTCGGTCAGCGCCGGCATTCCCGGTCTGCGGCGGGCGCTGGCGACCTATTACCAACGCCGCTTCGATGTTGGCCTGGACCCGGATACCGAGGTCGTGGCGACCCTCGGCTCCAAGGAAGGCCTGGCAAACCTTGCGTCGGCGATCACAAGCCCAGGAGACACGATCCTGGTGCCGAACCCGTCGTACCCGATCCATCAGTTTGGCTTCATCATCGCGGGCGCGGCCGTGCGCAGCATTCCCGCCACCCCGGACGACGACATGTTGCGGGCGCTGGATCGCGCGGTGCGGCATTCCGTGCCGAAGCCGACCGCGCTGATCGTTAACTTTCCGTCGAATCCGACCGCGTACCTCGCCGATCTGGATTTTTACCGGGAGATCGTCGCCTTCGCGCGGCGGCACGAAATCTGGGTGATGTCCGATCTCGCCTATGCCGAGATTTACTTCAACGATAAGCCGCCGCCATCGATCCTGCAGGTGCCCGGCGCGAAGGACATCGCCGTCGAGTTCACGTCGCTGTCCAAAACCTATTCCATGCCCGGCTGGCGCATGGGCTTCGCGGCCGGCAACGATCGGTTGATCAGGGCGCTGACGCGGATGAAGTCCTATCTGGATTATGGCGCCTTCACGCCGATCCAGGTCGCCGCCGCCACCGCGCTGACCGGACCGCAGGAGTGCGTCGCCGAGATGCGCGCGCTGTATAAAGACCGCCGTGACGTGCTGATCAAAGGCCTCGTCGCCGCTGGCTGGGACATACCCTCCCCCGATGGCTCCATGTTCGCCTGGGCTCCGATTCCACCGCGCTACGCCTCCCTTGGTTCGGTTGAATTCTCGAAACTTCTGCTCGCCCGTGCCAAGGTCGCGGTCGCGCCTGGGCTTGGGTTCGGGGAGCATGGCGACACCCATGTCCGCATCGCGCTCGTCGAGAACAATCACCGCCTGCGTCAGGCCGTGCGCAACATCCGCGGCTTCCTTCACGCCGGATCGAACGTGGCGGAAGACGCGGACTCCCAGGTTTCGGCTCCCCAGGGGGCCCTATGACCCGTCCGTTGTCTGTGGCGGTCGCCGGCCTGGGAACAGTCGGCGGCGGGGTGTTGAAACTGCTGCGCGATAACGCCGATATCGTCGCCGCCCGCGCGGGCCGGCCGATCGCGGTCACCGCCGTCTCCGCGCGCGATCGGAGCAAGGACCGCGGCGTCCCCGTCAGTGGCCTGCGTTGGTATGAGGATCCGGTGGCTCTGGCGGGCGACCCCGCCGTCGACGTGATCGTGGAATTGATCGGAGGCTCCGAGGGACCAGCGAAGGCATTGGTGGAAGCCGCGATATCGGCGGGCAAACCCGTCGTCACCGCGAACAAGGCGCTGCTCGCGGTCCATGGCGCCGAACTCGCTGCCGCGGCTGAAGCACGGGGCGTGACGCTGGCGTTCGAAGCCGCGGTCGCGGGAGGCATCCCGGCCATCAAAGCGATCCGCGAGGGTCTGGCGGGCAACCGCATCAGCCGCATCGCGGGGATTCTGAACGGCACCTGCAACTACATCCTGACCCAGATGCGGGAGCGCGGACGAGAATTCGCCGACGTGCTCGCCGACGCCCAGAAGCTCGGTTACGCAGAGTCCGACCCGTCATTCGACGTCGACGGCATCGACGCGGCCCACAAACTGGCGATCCTGGCCGCGCTTGCCTTCGGGCGGCCAGTCGCGTTCGACCAGGTCTATGTCGAGGGCATTCGCCGGATCTCGGCGTTGGACATCGCCTTCGCTACCGAGCTGGGTTACCGCATCAAGCTTCTGGGCCTCGCCAGCCAGACCGATGCGGGCATCGAGACCCGCGTGCATCCTTGCATGGTGCCGCAAACCGCGCCGATCGCGCGCGTCGATGGCGTGTTCAACGCGGTGGTGGCGGAAGGCGATTTCGTCGGCCGGATCATGCTGGAAGGCCGCGGCGCGGGCGCTGGTCCGACCGCGTCCGCCGTGGTCGCCGATCTGATCGACCTCGCCCGCGACCGCAAAACCCCGGTTTGGGGCGCGGCCGCCGAAGCATTGTCCGCGGTGCCCTCGGTGCCCATGAGCGCGCATGTCGGACCATACTACATGCGTCTGATGGTCGTGGACCGGCCCGGCGTCATCGCCGACGTCACCGCCGCGTTGCGCGACCAGGGCATCTCATTGGAATCGATGCTGCAACGCGGGCGCAGTCCCGGCGAGGCGGTACCCGTCGTGCTCGTGACGCACGAGACGAAAGAAAGCGCCATGCGCGACGCGGTGGCCCGAATCGCCGCGTTGGGCACGGTGATGGAGGAACCCGCGCTGATCCGGATCGAGGCTGGCTGATCCGTTATCCATGGTCCCCTCGCCCCCGGGTGTCGCCGCGCTTTTCATCGGCTTCTTCACAATTGGCGCTCGCGGGTTCGGCGGCGTGCTGCCCTGGGCGCACCGCGCCATCGTCGAGGAGCGGAAATGGCTGACCGCCACCGAATTCGGCGAGGTCCTGGGACTGTGCCAGTTCCTGCCGGGCGGCAACATCATGAACGTCTCGATCGCGGTGGGCGCACGGTTTCGCGGCGCGCCTGGAGCGGTGGCGGCATTTCTGGGGCTGATGGCGGCGCCGGTGGCGGTGGTGGTCGCTCTGGGCGCCGTCTACGACCAATACGCGGAGCACCCGGTGGTGCGGCGGGCCTTCGCCGGGCTGGCGGCGGCGGCCTCGGCTTTCGTTCTGGCGGCGTCATTGAAGATCGCCGCGCCGTTGCGAGGGCGGTGGCTCGCGATCGCGCTCACCGCCGTGACCTTTGTGGCGACGGCGGTGTTCCGCGTGCCGCTGCAACTGGCGATGCCGGTGCTGGCGGTGCTGTCGATCCTGGTGCTGTGGCGGTTCGAGACGTGAGCGAGAATCTGATCCGGCTGTGTCTGTTGTTCGGCCAACTGTCACTGCTGGCGTTCGGTGGCGCCAACACGATCCTGCCGGACATGCAGCGTCAGATCGTCGACGTGCACCACATGATGGATGCTCACACCTTCGCGGCGTTGTTCGCTCTGGCGCAGGCGGCGCCGGGACCGAACCTGATGGTCGTCAGCTTGATCGGCTGGAACGTCGCGGGCCTGAGCGGCGCGGTGTTTTCGATATTGTGCATCGCTGGTCCGTCCTCGGTTCTGACATTTCTGGTCGCGCGCGTGTGGCAGCGGTTCCGGGACGCGCCCTGGCGGAAGGCGGTGCAGAACGGATTGCTGCCGGTGACGGGCGGACTGCTGATCTCGAGCGCGGCACTGCTGATCCGTTCGACGACGTTGGATTGGAGTTTGGGGTTGCTCACCGCCGCGGCGACGGTGCTGCTGCTGACAACGAAGGTGCATCCGATGCCGGTGCTTGTTGGCGCGGCGGCGCTTGGGGCTGTTGGGGTGGTTGGGTAGCTATGTTGACCAGCGGGCATTTGGGAGCGCTGCATTCTCGTCCCGGCAGGGGTATCTCCGGACCTCGCGCGCGCCGATTGACGTAGGGGATCGTTTGGCGCTAATCCGCGCCCTCCCGCTGGAGGGGTGCCCGAGTGGTTAAAGGGGACGGACTGTAAATCCGTTGGTTAACGCCTACGTTGGTTCAAATCCAACCCCCTCCACCAGTACACCGTTCGACCTCGCTGAGGTCAGGTGGCGGGCTGGTCGACAAGATCGAGCCGCCGCTCAATTCGATCGAGGCGTTGTTCGATTCCGTCGATCCGCATCGATTGATTTGCGAAGTCGCCATGCAGCAGCGCGACCTGGGCTTCGAGAGAACTGACGCGGCGGGACAGGTCGAGTTGCCCGGCGGTCAGGTTGTCCAGCTTCGTATGCACCCGGGCGAACTGTTCCCGCAGGAAGTTCAGCACATCGTTGTCTGGGTTACCGCTCATCGCCGCCTCTGCGCTCTGAGGGTTGAATATGGAGCCGCCGCAGGTTCAATGCGACCGGAATTGTCCGCCGCCTTTCCAGTCTCGCTTCCCTGGCTATTTGTTCTCCCACCGGTGAAGCGGCCGGACAGAGGTCTGATCCGCCTGACACGCCAGGGAAGGTTTTCCCTGAAGTGAAGCGCCATCTCGCGGCGGGTGACAGGGGAGCGTCGTCCCAACCCTCTCCACCAGGGTTTCCCCAAACCTTGACAAGCCTTCCCGCCAATGGCGCGTATCGTGTTCCAAGCACCAAGGCGGGAGGCCGTTCCATGAAAATCACCGCGCTCCGGGCGCATCCGGTGTCCGTGAAGCTGCCGGCGACATTCTGGGTCGGCAACAGTTCCTTCGACACGGCCTCGGTCGTCGTTGTGGAGGTGGAGACCGATCAAGGTCTTACGGGCCTCGCCACGCTGCATGGCCGCGGCATGAAAATCGTCTGCCAGATGGTGGACGAATTGCAGGCTTTGATCGTCGGGATGGACCCGCTGGCCCATGAGGCCATTTGGGCGCGGGTCTTTGATATTACCACCGCGTCCCCCGATCCCGCCCATAAGCCGAAAAGCGCGCTGTTCCACGCCGACAATCGTGCGCAGGTGATGACTGCGCTGGCCGGAATCGACATCGGCGTGTGGGACATCAAAGGCAAAGCCTTCAATCTACCGGTCTGGCGCCTTCTCGGCGGCGATACGCGCGTGCTGCCCGCTTACGTTACCGGCGGTTATTACCGCAGCGACAAGCCCGATGGCGGATTGCGCGAGGAAATGCAGTCCTATCTGGAACTGGGCTACACCGGCATGAAGATCAAGGTCGGCGCCGCGTCGCTTGCGGACGACATCAAACGTGTCGCCGAAGTCCGCGCCACGATCGGGCCGGATTGCCAGATGATGCTGGATGGCAACGGCGCCTGGTCACTGAATGAGGCCATCGCCGCGATCGACGCCTTCACCGAATTCAAACCCACCTGGTTCGAGGAACCGCTCCACTGGTACGATTCCTATCGCGCTTTGGGCAAGCTCGCCGGTCACACCAGCATCCCGATCGCCAGTGGCGAATCCGAGCTCCACGCCTGGAACTGCCGGGACCTCGTCGACCTGGGCGGCGTCCGGATCATGCAATTCGACGCCTGCCGTTCCGGTGGCGTGACGGAATGGTTACGCGTCGCCGCCTATTGCCATTTGCACGGAGTGCGCATGAGCACGCATCACGAGCCGCACATCCATGGCCACCTGGCCGCTGCCGCGCCCAATGGTTGGAATGTCGAGACATTTCCTAATGCCGAACGCGATCCGATCTTCGCCAACATGTATACCAACAGGGCACAAATCACGGGCGGGAAGTTGCTGCTGAACGATGAACCGGGATTCGGATTCACGATCGACTGGGATTTCGTGGCGAAATACAAGGTGGGATAACTGGCCCGGTGACGTGGCTGGATATCGATCGCGTTCGCTGAGGGGGAAATGTCCGACCATCCGCATATACCCTTGATGCCCCAAAACAGATGCGGGGCGCTTCACGTCCTGCTGTATCCATTTCTGTAGGAGTCCTTCCATGGGCGTGATTCAGGTTCAGTTGCCCGACGAACTCAAGTCCCTCATCGACCGCCAGGTCGCCGAGGGCCGCGTCGCGAGCGAGTCCGCGTTCTTTGTCGAGGCCGCGCGCCGTTTCGTTGAGGGTCTCGCGGTCGAGGATGAAATCGTTTCCGAGGCGGAGGCTGGCATCGCCGACGCGGACGCGGGACGCTATGTAACTCTCTCATCCTCTGATGACATTGAGGCGCTTCATCAGCGGACGATGGCGCGCTTGCGGGACCGTCTCGGCATCGGCCCGACGTAATGCCCATCCGGCTCGTCGGCGATTCCAATGCGTCCGAGCATCAAAGCCTTGCAACCAGGAACGGCAGCGCGAACTGCGCCTGCGCGACATTGGCCGGGCGGCGGGCGATGGGGTCCATTCTCGAACTGATCATTAAAGGTCGCCCGATCCATGCCGATCGTTACGGCCTCAATCTTCCTCGTCCCCATTTGGGCGGGCACCGCCTGAACGGCATCGATGCCCACATGCAACGGACGCTCACGCAGGGTAGGGTTTGACGCTTAATATTTTGCTATCAAAGTTTTTCGCCCTTTGCGGGCCGAATACGTTCGGCGATACCAAGAATCTTTCGACGGCGCGTAGAGCCGTTTCCTATTCCCCATACTGCCCCGTGTTGCGGATGCCCTTGATCGGGATCCCAGCCAACCTGGAAGCCCAGTTTTCGCAATGCCCCGACATTCAAGCGAACGGCGCCGTAACTCGGATCAGGGAGGTTTTTCAGCCTGTCGAAGCCAGCCGCCTGAAGCCACTCTTCTATTTCAACTGACATGCCACCATCGCGCGACTCTGAAAATGCGCCGCTTATCAGGCGTCTATCATCCGGATGAATATTGCCCGGCGTTATCCACCGTATGACATGATGGTCATTCAGAATATCCGGATGGTCATGCGGCTTTATCTTTCCATCGTCATCGGTGAGTGTCAAGATAGTTGTCGCCCGGCATTCGTAACGAGGGTTGCTTTATCCACCTCCGGTTTTTGGCATGTGCGGCAGGCCTGAACGTCCGACTGGTGCCGAGCATGCCATGGTGCTCACTGCGGGGAAGGTGCAGTGCTCG
>SHWL01000174.1 GCA_009693865.1 Acetobacteraceae bacterium
TGCTCGTCCATTGATGGAACTCCATTGTGCGTGTGCTTTGGCGGCTCACGAGCCGGAGTTTCATCGATGGATGGACGGAGACCACCCCTTGAAATGTCAAACTTCTACTGCCTCCCCGGCAGAGCCGGGGGAACTCCCATAGGATTAGCTAAGGGTGTACGACGTCGTGTACCGCCATGCGCTGGCGATCGATGACACCGGTGACCGGCTGGCGTTTGGCTCGACGACCGGTGGGCTCTGGGTCAGTGAGGATCAGGGGGACGGTTGGACAAACGTCACGCGCACGCTGCCACCGATTTACGCCGTAGGGTTTGCCTGAACGGGTCGGGCACCGGGAGCAGATCAAGTTCGGCGTCTCCTCGTGGACCCGTCTTGAATCCGCCGCCCTAATCCGCCTAGCCTTGGGGGCAAACGCTCCCAGGCAAGCCCCTCCCTTGATTCCCCTGAAAATCCGCCACACGACCACGTACCGCTATGCTCATCCAGTGTCCCTCGGGCCGCATCGCCTGATGCTGCGCCCACGCGAAAGCCGCGATCTCCGCCTCATCTCCATCGACGTGACCGTAACCCCGGCCGCGGTCATCACCTGGGCTCAGGACGTATTCGGCAACGCCGTCGCCACCGCAACGTTTCAGACCATGACGGAAATCCTGACAATCGACAGCGTCGTGAATATTGAACTCGACGCCGCCGCCTGGCCGGTCTTCGACATCGCGGCCGCCGCCATTTTCTATCCCTTCCTGTACAGTAACGATGAGGCAACCGACCTCGGCGCCCTCACGGCCCGCCAATACCTCGACCCAAACGGACAATTGCTCGTCTGGGCGAGGGCGTTCATCCGCGCCAATCCAACGGACACGCTGGCCTTGCTCAAAGACCTGAGCGCCGGCGTCTCAGCCTACGTCAAATACAGCACGCGCGACGACGAGGGCACCCAGTCCCCAATCGAGACCCTTAACGCCGGCTGGGGCTCCTGCCGGGATTTCGCCGTGTTGTTCGCCGAAGCGGCGCGCGGCCTCGGCTTCGGGGCGAGGATCGTGTCCGGCTACCTCTACAATCCCGCCCACACCCCTACCGGCGCAGGAAATGCCGGATCCACCCACGCCTGGGCTGAAGTCTACGTGCCAGGCGCGGGATGGATCACCTTCGACCCAACCAATCGAGGCGTCGGCGGCCTCAACCTGATCCCCGTCGCCGTCGCGCGCGACATCCGGCAAACCATCCCCGTGGCCGGCAGTTTCGTGGGAGCGGCCGGCGCGTTTCAGGGCATGTCGGTGGAGGTTATGGTCGCGTCGTAGCCAGCCGACGCTCTTCATCCACGATATAATCCCGGATCACCGGCACATCGTCCCGCCGGTCGGAAATCAAAATCTGGAACACGAAGTTGGAGCCGTGCAAAAAACCCAACTCAACCGAGGCCAAATAAAAATCCCACATCCGGCAAAACCGTTCCCCCATCATCGCGATCGCCTCCGCGCGTTCGGCCTCGTACGCCAGCCGCCAATCGCGAACGGTCCAGTAATAATGCAACCGCAAATTCTCGCAGTCGGCGCACCACGTGCCCGTGCGTTCCATCGACGCGAAAACCTCAGACAACGCGGGAACGTACCCGCCGGGGAAGATATACTTCCGGATGAATGGCGCGGTCGTTCCGGGCGGCGACATGCGGCCGATGCAATGCACCAGCGCGAATCCGCCAGGTTTTGTCAGCCGCTTGATCGAGGAAAAGTACGTGTCGAACTCTGAAATTCCGATCGCCTCCATCATCGCGATGGACACGACGCGGTCGTAGGTTCCCTCCAGTTTGCGGTAATCCTTCTCCAGGAACGTCACTTTGTCCGCGACGCCCTCCGCGATGGCCCGCTCCCGCGCGACCTTCAATTGTTCCGGCGACAGCGTCACCGACGTCACCGTGACGTCGTAATTGCGTGCAAGAAACGTCCCAAGCGCACCCCAGCCGGAGCCGATTTCGGCCACGTGCATCCCCGGCGCCAACCGCAGTTTCGCCGCGATGTGCCTGAGCTTATCGAGTTGTGCCTGGCGCAGCCCAATATCCGGCGAGGTATAATACGCGCAGGAATACGTCATGGTCTCATCGAGCCACAGCCTGTAAAACTCCGGCGGGATATCGTAATGATGCCGGATGTTCTTTGCCGCCAGCCCGATCGGATTGCGTTGCTGAGTCCGCCGCACCGCCCGCCACGCCCGACGCAACAGCCGCTGCACCGGGTGTGTGGCGAGCCCGGAACGATTGACCGAGAACAACGAAATCAGATCGAAGATTTTCGACCCGTTCTCGGGGACCAGCCGCCCGTCCATATAGGCTTCCGCGACCTTCAATTCCGGATTGAAGAAAATCGCCCGCTCCACGGCCTTATCGGTCAACCGGATCGCCACCTCCGGCCCATTTTCTCCTGAGCCAAATGTGTAACGAACGCCCGCGTGGTCGGTCACGATCAGCCGGCCGTTTCGCACGAACTTCGTCAGCAGATGGGATAACAGCTTCATTCGGAGTCCGCCGATGATCGAATGGGCGATCTTACGCGAGACAGGACAGCATGACCAGGCGCCTCACTGCCGAGCCATCTCCGCCTGACCGATCCCGCCGCCGCGTCGCCATGCGCGATGAGCACGCCTTCGGTGCCGCCGGCGACATGCGCCAATGCCTCAATCTGATACCCGCGTCCCCGACATCCGGGGCGGCCTCGGTGCGCACATGACCCATGCCCGCGTCGAAAACGCAATGTGCGCGGGCATCATGGAACCGTTTCGCGTTTTTGACGAAGCGCGCGCCGAACAGGTCGTCCAAGGGCAGAACCCGATGCTTTTCGGCCTCCTGCCACCACAGCGCCACAAGCGAAGCCAGTTTCTCCGGCTCCCGCTCGGCGAGATCATTGGTTTCGGAGAAATTCTTGTCCAGGTGGAACAACTCCCATTTGTCCTGCTCATACGGCGTGCCCAGAGGATGAAAGGCGACGGCTTTCCAACCAGCGTGTCAAAGACCGCGATGTCCGAACATTTCGAAGTACCTCGGTGAGGCTTTCGATGACGCCGCGGCATCGGACCGGCTCGGGGCGAAGCTGGTGCCTTCCAGCGGTCCCGTGCCGCGATGGGTGGCCTGGACAGGCCAGGCCATGACGACGGGAGGAATCACTCGTGTCCCGGATCTCGTGCAACCTCGCCATTACGTTCCACCATCCGCACCGTGCCCTGCGGCTTGCCGTTCGACGTCAGAAACGTTCGCCCGACGTACTCCCCCAGCACCCCAAGGATCATGGACTGCACGCCGCCGACCAGAAGCAACACAACCATGGTGGAAGCCCAGCCGGTGGGGGTTCCGCGCAGGAACATGGCCTCCACGATCGTCGCCACCGCGCCAATGGCGCCCAGAGTGGCCATCGCCGCCCCCGCGTAGATCGCAAGCCGCAGCGGGGCCAGCGAAAAGCTGGTGGCGAGGTTCAGCCATAACCGCACCAGCCGGGTCAGCGTATAATTCGACCGCCCCTCCTCGCGCGGCAGATGCCGCACCTCGATACTGTCGATGCGCCGCGTGACCTGCATCAACAGCCCGTCCACATAGGGGTAAGGCCCGGTGTATTGGGTTACCGCGCGCACCACCAGCGCGGACATGCAACGGAACGAGGACAAATACAGCCCCTTTGGCTTGTCCAGCAGGATGTCGGCCACCTTGTTGGCGAACCGGCTGCCCAGGTTGCGCCAGCCCGCGTGCTGTTTGATGGCGTAACGAGTGTAGACCACGTCCCAGTTTCCCAGCCGGGCGTGATCGAACAGGCGGACCACTTCCTCGGGCGGGTTCTGCAGATCGTCGTCCATTGTGATCACATACGCACCGCGAGCATGCCGCAGCCCCGTCATGACCGCGTTATGTTCGCCGAAGTTACGCGCGTGTTCGATGTAGGTCAGCGGCACCTCGGCCGTCCGCATCAGCGCGCGGCAGACCTCGTCCGAGTTATCCGGACTGCCGTCGTTGACGAGCACGATCTCCAGCCCGCCTTCAAGCGTCAGCCGGGACAACTCCGCCACCAGCGTGCCGATCGTCGAGGCCCCGCGATACACGGGGACGACGACCGTCAATCCCACCCCCGGTTGGAAGCGGGCGATCTGGGTTTCCGTCAGTTCGATGGCAACGTTCATGGCCGCTCCGCGATCGCCAGCACCGACCCGCCCGCGGGCATCGGAAAGGGCAGGCGCCGTTCGAGTTCCGTCATGCCATGAAGCATCCAATCCAGCCATGGCGGAAACGCGGCGACATCCGAGCGGGACGATGATCGCGTCAGAATTTTCCGCTGCGCGATCATCAGCGGCAGCAACAATCCGTTCCAGTACCTCGCGCGCAAAACCCGAAACCCCGCCGCTTCCAGCATCGTCCGCGTCTCCTTGGCCGACATCCGCCGCGCGTTATGCACCCGCGCGTCATGCGCCGACATCAATCCCCGAAATGCCGGCATGTTCACGATCAGCCTCCCTCCTGGGCGAAGCACGCGTTCGATCTCCGCCAGAGCCGCCTGTGGTTCGACCGCGGCATGGCACAGCACATCGGCGGCGATCACGGTGCCCAGGGACGCGGCGGCGAAGGGGAGGGCGTTGATGCTGCCGCGGGCGATCGGGCGGCCGGATTTGGCGGCGGCGATGGCGGCGGCTCGCGCGTTCCACTCCAACCCGAACGCCACGCGCGATGGCGGCAGCCGCGCCAGGAACCCGCCGGTGCCGCAGCCGGCGTCCAGGACCGGGTCCGGCTGACCCTCCAACGCGTCGAGCAGGCGGGCGTGCAGGGCGCGATACCACCACATCCGCGCCTCGACCTGATCCATGCGAGAGTATTCGTCCTGTTCCATGGCCGTGGTTTACCACCCATTGGCGGTGTCCGCTTGTGCGGCGCGAGGATGCCGCGCAAGCACTCCCTCACCATGTCCGCCCATTCGCCTGTTCGAGTTCTGACCGACAACGCCGCTGACACCGTGCGAGGCATACTGCTGGTCGCGGTGTGCTATCTGATCATGACCATCGGCGACTCCGCCGCGAAGTGGGCCATCATCGCCTCCGGTGTCGCGTGGGTCATGCTGTGGCGCGGCGTGTTTGGCGCGATGACGGTCATGACGGTAGCGGCGGCGTCCCAGGGGAGGGGAGGGCTCGCCCAGCTCCGGCCGGTGCGGTGGAAGACGGTGGCGCTGCGGTCGGGACTGTCCTCATTCACGACGATCACGTGGTATGTGTCATGGCTGTATTTGCCGCTCGCGGACACCTACGCGCTTGGCTTCACCGCGCCGTTGATCATGACCGTGCTCGCGGTGCCGTTCCTCGGCGAGCGCATTCGCTGGCGGCGGATGGTATCGACGCTGGTGGGGTTTGGCGGCGTGCTGGTCATGTTGCGTCCGGGCGGTATTCCGCTGACGCCAGCGGTGGCGCTGCTGATGACCGGGATCGTGTCGATGGCGATCACTCGGATCCTGACCCGGCATTTATCGCTGACCGAGACGCCCGAATGTCAGGCGTTCTGGTTGATGATCTCGCATGGGTTGGCGGGGTTGGCGATGCTGGCGGTCGTGCCGTTGGACTCGTACGGCGATGCGTCCTCGTGGATCGCGCTGGTGTTCCTGGGGGTGTCGAGCGGGTTGGCGCATTGTTTGTTCTCGCGCGCTTATGGGTTGGCGCCGGTGTCGGCGTTGGCGCCTTATGAATACACGATGCTGATCTGGGGCGGGATGATGGGCTACCTGGTGTTCGGGGAGGTACCGTCGTGGACCACGCTTGCCGGCGCGGCGATCGTTGCGTTTGCGGGGTTGTACAATTTGCATCGGGAACGCGTGCGGCGGGCGCGGGAGGCGGGGTAGTCGCGGCCGGAGCGGTGGGTATGGCTGGGAGCGTCCGGGTCGTGGACGGCGTTCTTTGGTTGGCACCGTAAGGTTTTTTCCACAGATGGACACAGATAAGTAGGGATAAGATGGATTAGATCGCGCGGTCGAAATGTCACGCGTTATGGCGCGGCTGTCCGCTCCCGCCATGGCCGTCCGCTTTCCGTAATGGCCGTTCGCCTCGCGTGATGGCCGGCGCTCTCCGGTCATGGCCTCCCTCTCGCGCCATGTGCTCACTCTCTCGCCATGTCCTCCCTCCTCTCGTCATGGCACGGCTTGACCGGGCCATCCCACCGCCGCGATGCCGCGTCATGATGTGGAAACAACCGGACAGGCGGCAAACTTCGTGCGCGCCGGATCGACACACTCCCACCACCGCGCCGCCGCCTCAGCCGGGAGGTAGCGGATGGCGAATGGCGAACAGGGCATGCAAGAACGCGCTGGCTGAATAACAAATCGGCAGCGGGCGGTGACCGCAACGCCACGAGATCGCGCCTGCGAAAAACATTCCGCTACCCCACGTTTCATGCCACCATACCTCACCGGCTAAGGGGCGGCGTGTGAATCACGGTCGAATCTTCATCTCCGCCGTCAGCGGCGAGTTCAAAACGGCCCGCGACGCGCTCGCGAAGGATCTGATCGAGCGCGGGTTCGATGTGACGTGGCAGGAGGCCTTTCCCGCGAATGTCCACGCCGAGACGCTGCACCGGAAACTCCACGATCTCGTGATGGGTTGCGATGGCGTCATCTGCCTGCAGGGCACCCGGAGCGGCAGTTTCCCGCCTTCCGTCGCGGCCGCCTCGTTCGCGACCATGTTGCCGCCGGACATCCCCGAGGCATCCCGTACCCAATGGGAAATCTTCTTCGCCCAGGCCCTGAGCAAGGAGTTTCGTCTGTTTCGTGCCCACAAGGACTGGAATCCTGATATCGCGGAACCGGAACGCCCGGACCTGGCGGCGGCGCAGACATGCTTCTGGACCTGGCTGACCCGGGAAGACATCCCATGGCGGGCATCCCGTTCATCAGGCAACAACCCATCAAGGCGATCTACAAAGGTCACGACATCGGCTGTGCGTATTCCCTCGACGTTGTCGTCGACTAAACCCTGGTGCTGGAGATCGAAGCGGTCGCTCAAATTCTCCCGATCCACGAAGCCCGGTTGCTGACGTATCTCCGCGTCAGCGGGATCCCGCTCGGTCTGTTGCTGAATTTCAACGGGGTTCGGTTGAAGGATGGCATTCGCCGCCGCCGTCTCTGACCGCCTCACCCAGCCCAGCCGCTATCGCGCTTTCCAGTCTGCAGGATAGAATTCCAAAAGCAACACTTTCTCCTCTCTGGTCAGCGAAAAGTAATGCTCAACCGGCGAGGCGAACGCATTCGGGCGGCAGGACGCCGGGCGGCCGCACATCGGCATCGCGGAATTGTTGTCATGGCCCAGTCCGATCGCGTGCCCGATCTCGTGGACGATCACGTTGCGTGCGGCATTGGGCAGCGTCATCGGAAAGACCGGGTCGCTTTTGATCGCCACCAGCGCCTTGCCAAGGCCCGGTCAGCGCATGGCGAACGAGACGAAATCGCCCTTCGACCATGCAACGATCATATCGCCGGGCAACCCGCGCAGCCTCTCCGGGAACGGTGGAGAGCTGCGCTGGTTAATCATTGTCTCACTCAACCCCTTGAGCACATTCGCCGGGATTTCCGTGGCGCTTTGCGTTAAAACCCGAGGGCGGAACGCGGAGCCGATCCCGGCGAATTCGCGGTTCCAGCAATCGGCCGCTTCGCGCACCAAATGCTGCCGCGGATCGCTCGGCGCGCCCAGAACGAGGGTCGCGGGGATTTTCGTCCACGCGGATCCAAGGGGACGCGCCAGCGCCCTCGCATAACCCGCCGAGGAGTGCGCGACAGCCAAGCCCAGGGGTGAAGTCTCGGCGCCTCATGGGATCACCACGCGATTTGCACAAATTCTTGGGTCAGAGCGTTTTCCGATCTGGTCGAAGCGCCTCTTCCTGTGAGGGACCGTGGCGCCGGAACATGGCAAGCAAGTTCTTAACACGAAGAAGAAGGGAGAAGCACGAAGAACCACGAAGAAGGATCGATCGCGCTTCGCGCGGCGTTTGGTCGGACATCCGCGCGAAGCGCCAGAAATTCTTACTGCTTCGTGGTTCTTCGTGGCCCTCCCTTCTTCTTCGTGTTAAAGTCTTGCTTACTTCCTCTCTGACACAAGACACGGCGAACAGCTATCCGACCAACACCAGACGGGCGAAGCCAGCAACCTTCAGCGAGCGAATGAGACATGACAGCATATGAGATGCGCGTATTTTGCAAGGATCGTCCGAGCCGTGATCCTCGCCGACCGCGCCTGCTTCAACCAAACCTGGCCAGGTCGGAACGACCGATTTGTGAATCTTGTCCAGATTCACACTCCCATGCCGAGCTTACTTCTCTGGGGCTCTGGGCCTCTGGGTTCTCTCAGATGAATCCTTGCGGTCCCAGTCACGAATTCG